>JBEKEJ010000024.1:0-19275 GCA_050013895.1 Verrucomicrobiota bacterium
GCTCGGCCAGATGTCCTTCAGAAACACCGGTTTGCCGTCCCTGCCGGTGCCGAGCGGTTCGTGAGTGAGGTCAATGTCCACCCGGCCCGCGAGCGCGAACGCGACGACGAGCGGCGGCGACATGAGGAAATTCGCCTTGATGCTCTGATGCACGCGCGCCTCGAAGTTGCGGTTGCCCGAA
Organism: Verrucomicrobiota bacterium; assembly: GCA_050013895.1. Taxonomy (GTDB): domain Bacteria; phylum Verrucomicrobiota; class Verrucomicrobiia; order Limisphaerales; family UBA11358; genus UBA11358. Next base: position 182 of record JBEKEJ010000024.1, read on the forward strand.
AGCACCGACGCCGCCACCAGATTGTGTTTGGCAATCGCGTCCTCGATCGGCGCGGCCAGCGGGCCGGAATTGCCGATGCACGTCGTGCAACCATAACCAACCAGGTTGAAACCCAGCTGATCGAGGAACGGCTGCAAGCCGGTCTTGTCCAGATAATCACTTACGACGCGCGAACCGGGTGCGAGCGACGCTTTCACCGCCGGATTGACGCTCAAACCGCGTTCGACGGCTTTCTTCGCGAGCAGCCCGGCGGCAAGCATGACGCTGGGATTCGACGTGTTGGTGCAACTGGTAATGGCCGCGATCAGCACCGAGCCGTTGCGAATTTCACCTTTCAAAGCCCGTCCTTGGCCCGTGATGTGATCGGGTGTGGGGCGATTGTTCGCCATTTCGATTTCCGTGTGCGGATTGGTGTTATGCGATTTCGCGGCCGACGCTGAAACCGGTTCCTGACTTCCGCCGCCGTTGGCGAAATGGCCGTCGCCGGAAACGACAAAAGCCTTTCCCAAATCATCCGGCGATTTGCCGAAACCATTTTCCGCGACCGGCTTTGAAAAGGCGGAAATGAATTCGCGCTTCAAATCCGGCAATTCGATGCGGTCCTGTGGACGCTTCGGCCCGGCCACGCTCGGCACCACTGAGCCGAGATCCAGTTCCAATTCCTGCGAGTAGGCGATTTCACCTTTCTTCGGAATGCCGAATAGACCTTGGGCGCGATAATAATTCTCGTAGATTTTGCAATGCTCATCGCTGCGGCCGGTGGCGCGCAGATAATTCACGCATTCTTCGTCAATCGGGAAGAAGCCCATCGTCGCGCCGTATTCGGGAGCCATGTTCGCAATCGTCGCGCGGTCCACCACCGGCAACGCCGCCGCGCCTGACCCGAAAAACTCGACAAATTTGCCGACCGCCTTCGCCCTTCGGAGCATCTCCGTCACGGTGAGCGCGAGGTCGGTCGCCGTGACGCCTTCCCGCAGCGCGCCGGTCAGATGCACGCCGACGACATCCGGCGTGAGGAAATAAATCGGTTGACCGAGCATGCCCGCCTCGGCTTCGATGCCGCCAACGCCCCAGCCGACAATGCCCAGACCGTTGATCATCGTCGTGTGCGAATCCGTGCCGACCAGCGTGTCGGGATAGAAAATCTCTGGAGCGCCGGTCTCCGACCCGGCGTGTCTTGAGGCATCGCCATCGCGCCGGGTCGGAGACCGGCGCTCCACAAGCACGCCTTTGGCGAGATATTCCAAATTGACCTGATGAACGATGCCGATGCCGGGTGGAATGACCTTGAACGTGTCGAACGCCTGCATGCCCCATTTTAAAAACTGGTAGCGCTCGCGGTTGCGTTGGAATTCCATCTCCAGATTTCTTTTCAACGCGTCGGCGGAACCCGCAAAATCCACCTGCACCGAGTGGTCCACGACGAGATCCACCGGCACCAGCGGTTCGATGATTTTGGGATTTTTGCCGAGCCGCTGCATCGCGGAACGCATCGCCGCCAGATCCACGAGCAGCGGCACGCCGGTGAAATCCTGCAACACGATGCGCGCGACGATGAAGGGAATTTCCGCCGTGCGCAATTCAACCGGTTTCCAGTTGGCCAGTTCCTTCACATTCGTTTCATGGACTTTTTTGCCGTCGCAATTGCGCAGAACAGATTCGAGCACGAGACGGATGGAAACCGGCAGCCTGGAGACCGGGCCAATGCCGGCTTTTTCGAGCGCGGGCAGCGAATAAAACAGGCCTTGCCTGCCGTTGCCCAGGTCGAATTTCTGCAGCGTGTTAAACGAATTATGCGGGGCGTTCATTTAATACTTTCAATCAGCAATGAAAATGAAGGCGAAGCATAAGCGTGTCAAGGTGTGACAATTCCTGGCGATGTCTGATTTGCTGTAGCGTCGAGCCTGTGGCTCGATCGAATGAATCGGAGCGCCCGTCCGCTGTAGCAGGCCTGCGGTGGACAACGCCGATGCTACAACACAAATAAGGCCACTGCCCAATTCTTATTCGTAGTCGCTAAAGCAGATTTGGATCACGATGGCGATTGGGGTTAATCAAAATCATTTCGCTGCCGGTTCGCGGCGCAGCAAATCGGCGATGCGCCGTTCCAACCGCGCGAAATCGAGCGGCTTGGTGAAGAAATCCTCGGCGTGCATCGAAGCCGTGTGCCGGGTCACGTCGCCGGAAAGCGCGCTCACGAAAATGATGGGGGTTTGTTTGGTGGCCGGCTGGCGGCGCAGGATTTCACAAACGGACAGGCCGTCGAGGTCCGGCAGCAGAATGTCGAGCAGGATCAAATCCGGCTTGCCTTGCCGTGCCTGGCTCAACGCCTGGACGCCGTCGCTGGCCACGAGAAATTCGCAACCCAACCCTGCCAGGCGAAACTTCACCAGTTCGATGAAATCGTCCTCGTCGTCCACAATCAAAATCCGCTGCGCCATGCTCGCCAACTTAGCCGGTTCCAAGCCCGGCACAATGGCGGCACGGTTAAAGCGACGTGACGAAATAGCGACGGAAAATCACTAGCACGTGGTTTGCGCTCCGGTCAAAAGGGCCGGTGCGCCATTTACTTCAGCTTCGCCAGCGTCGCCTTCACGGCCTCGAAATTCGGCAGATCCTTCGGCGTCGGCGTTTGTTCGCTGTATTGCACGACGCCGATTTTATCAATCACGAACGCCGAGCGCGCCGCCGTGTCGCCCACGCCGGCCAGCATCGGAAACACCACATCGTATTTCCGGATGACTTCCTTGTTCAAATCGCTGGCGAGGGTGATGCCGATTTTTTCCCGGTGCGCCCACGCTTCCTGCGCGAACGGGCTGTCCACGCTCACGCCGATGACATCGGCGTTCAGGCTGGAATAGGCGTTCAGGCCGGCGGTGAGGTCGCACATTTCCTTCGTGCAAACGCTCGTGAAGGCGAGCGGGAAAAAGAGCAGCACGGTGTTCTTTTTGCCGAGGTTGTTGCTGAGTTTCACGTCCACGAGACCGGACGCCTGTTTGGATTTCAAGCTGAAATCGGGGGCTTTTGATCCTGTTGGAATTGGCATAACGTTTTTGATTATTCAGTTTATTCGTTTTTATTACGACCGGATTTTCCAATTTCACAACGTGTCTGTCAAATGATGAGTTGGGTGGGAAGGCAAAGGGGGAACAGCTTCGCACCACCGCCAACCCGGACAAAGGCTTCACAAAGGAACGCCGCGTTCACGCGGCAGCATTGCAGAAATGGAGCCTTTGCCGGCTGAAGCCGGCGTACCCAGGCGCTGGTGAGAAGTTGCGCCCGGCAAAGGTGGGGTTCACGCTTGAGCGTGCCGCCTTTCAGACAAGTGCTTCGAGTGGTGTAGTGTCGAGTCTGAGGCTCGATTGTCGGGTCGCAGGCCCGACGCTACAGCGCCGCCAGCACTTCCGCCGCGTGTTCCTCCGGTTTCACCTTCGGCCAGATTTTTTTGATGCGTCCGTCCGGCCCGATGAGAAACGTCGCCCGGAGCGTGCCCAGGTATTTCCGGCCCATGAAACTTTTCTCGCCCCAAACGCCATAGGCCGCAACGATCTTCCTGTCCTCGTCTGCCAGCAGTGTGAAGGGCAGCTTGTATTTCCCGACAAACTTGTCGTGCGACTTCACCGGGTCTGTGCTGATGCCGAGCACGACCGCACCGCGCTTTTGGAATTCGGCGAAATGATCGCGGAAGGCGCAAGCCTCTTTGGTGCAACCGGGCGTGTGGTCCCTGGGATAAAAATACAGCACGACGTTTTTGTCCTTGAAATCAGCGAGTGAAACGCTGCCGCCGCCGTTCGTCGCCGCCGAAAATGCCGGGGCAACGTCACCTTCCTTCAATTTCAGTTCAATTTCCTTTGCCATAAATTCCGATTGGAGTGTTGGAGCGATGGAGTACTGGGGTTCAGTGCGCGCATTCTTTTTTTCATCACTCCATTACTCCATTACTCCAATCTTCCGCTCTTTACGGTTGCCGAACTTGCCGGATGCGCGCCGAGCTGTCTCACACCGTCCCAGACGTAGAGCAACCCCGACAGGCCCGTGAACACGGCCGCGCCAATCGTCCAGACCCGGAGCCAGCGTGTGTTCAAGTCGCGATCCCAGTCCAGCAAAATCCAAATGACCACGATCATTTGAAGCACCGTGGCAATTTTGCCAAAGACGCGCGGGTGGACCTTGACCTCGCCGACGGTGAGCCGGATGACGGCAATGCCGATGACCAGCAGCAAGTCGCGTCCAATTATCGTGCCGGTGAGCCACAAAGGAACCTGTCCGAGATACGGACTATGATCGAAGCTTAAGAGAACGATGCCTGACACGAGGAGCAGCTTGTCCGCCAGCGGATCGAGAATCGCGCCCAGTTCGCTCCTCTGGTTGTAACGGCGGGCGATGTAACCGTCCACGCCGTCGAGAATCGCCGTGATGGCAAACGAAAGAATCGCCAGCAGGTGATGAACTTCGTTGCCGGTCTCGACGTAGTAGAGGACCTCGACGACAAAGAACGGAATCAGCAGGATTCGCAGGATGGTGATCTTATTCGCCGTTGTCATGGACGGATTGCCGCCCGAATTTTTAACGCAAAGACGCGAAGCCGCCAAGACGCAAAGAAGAAATTCATTCTCATCGGGCGCGTTTTGGCACTGCCACCGGAACGCCGCATTTATGCGGCAGGCGGGCGAATGCAACGTTCTGCCGGATGAACCCGGCCTTCCTTGATGAACTGCGCTTCCGTTGGGGGGAGTGTCAAGGGCGCGTTGCCTAAATCGAACTGGCGCTCGGACAGCCATGTTCGCGCGTTGCGAATGATCAAAGAGCTCCAAAACCTTTGCAAAATGGATTACGCGGACTCAGCAGTCTGACCTCCTGGCCTTTGGGCACACGTACTCAAGATGCGTCCATTCTCATTTGCTCGCGCCACTTTTGCTTCTTGCCAACCGCCCGATTTCTTCGCTCAATTTCTGCGCATGAGCAATTCAAAATCTTCCAAATCACTCGTCGGCATTTTGATGGGCAGCGATTCGGATGGGCCGACGATGAAAGCCGCCGCCGATGTGCTGGCCGAATTCGGCATCGCCAGCGAAGCCAGGGTCATCTCCGCGCACCGCACGCCAAAGGATTTGGAACAATACGCAAGCAACGCCGCCGGACGCGGCCTGCGCGTCATCATCGCCGGGGCGGGCGGCGCGGCGCATCTGCCGGGCGTGACGGCGGCGTTTACGACGTTGCCGGTCATCGGCGTGCCGATTGAAAGCAAGTCGCTGAAAGGCCTCGACTCGCTGCTGTCCATCGTGCAAATGCCGCCGGGCGTGCCGGTGGCCACGGTCGGCATCGGCGCGGCAAAGAACGCCGGGCTGCTCGCCGTTCAAATTCTGGCGGTCGCGCAACCCAGACTTCGGTCGGCGCTGTTGAAATTCAAGGTAAAACTTGCCGCGGAATCGCGCGCGAAAAACAAAACGCTCGCCCACTGAACTCGCAGGCAGTGTCCTGCATTGATTGGTTGTAGTGTCGGCGCTGCGCGCCGATTTCGAGCCACAGGCTCGACGCTACACCAATATAATATATTGCCGACCCACGCTTCAATTTGGACAACAGCCGCTTCCTTTGTTAGCCTGCGCGCGATTCTTATGAGCTTGGAAAACAAAGCCGCCGCTCCGACGCCTTCGGATTTCATTCGCGACATCGTCGCCCAGCACGTTGCCGAAAAGAAATATCCGCAGATCCACACCCGCTTTCCGCCGGAGCCGAACGGCTACCTCCACATCGGCCACGCCAAGAGCATCTGCCTCAACTTCGGCATCGCCCGCGAATTCGGCGGCATCTGCAATCTGCGCATGGACGACACCAACCCGGCCAAGGAAGACGTCGAATACGTGGACTCCATCATCGAAGACGTGAACTGGCTCATCGCCGGCTGGGCCGATGACAAGCTCGGCTTGAAGACAAAAGGCGGAACGCCGGACACGATTTCGAGCCATGGCAAACCGGACTTTTATCTTGGGGCAGTGATGGGAACATCGAACGCTGAACATCGAACATCGAACGTCGAACCTTTTTATGCGAGCGATTACTTCGGCCAAATCTACGAATACGCCGTCGCGCTCGTCAAAAAGGGCAGGGCCTTTGTCTGCGACCTGACCCCGGACGAAACCGACGAATACCGACGTCAGGCCAAGGAAAGCCCGTTCCGCAACCGCAGCGTCGAAGAGAATTTGGATTTGTTCACGCGCATGAAGGCCGGCGAGTTTCCCGACGGCAAACGTACCCTCCGGGCCAAAATTGATGTCGCGTCGCCGAACATCTGGATGCGCGACCCGCTTATCTACCGCATCCGCCACGCCGAACATCATCACACCGGCGGCAAATGGTGCATCTATCCGATGTATGACTTCGCCCATTGCCTGAGCGATTACATCGAAGGCATCACGCACAGCATCTGCACGCTCGAATTCGAGGTGCACCGCCCGCTTTACGACTGGATTCTGGAGAACCTCGACCTCCCGCGGCCGTTGCCGCATCAATACGAATTCGCCCGCTTGAGCCTGGGCTACACCGTGATGAGCAAGCGCAAGCTCATGCAGCTCGTGAATGAAAATCTTGTGAGCGGCTGGGACGACCCGCGCATGCCGACGATTTCTGGAATCCGCCGGCGCGGGGTCACGCCCGAAGCCTTGCGCAACTTCGCTTACAACATCGGCATCACCAAATACAACGGCATCACCGACGTCGCCGTCCTCGAACACGCTATCCGCGAGGACTTGAACAAACGCGCCGTGCGCCGGCTCGCCGTGTTGCGGCCCATCAAGGTCGTGCTCACGAATTATCCCGAAGGCAAGACCGAGGAACTAGATGCGGTGAACAATCCCGAAGACCCGAACGCCGGCACGCGCAAAATTCCGTTCAGCCGCGAACTGTTCATCGAGCGGGACGATTTCAAGGAAGTGCCGCCCCCGAAATTTTTCCGGCTGAAACCCGGCGGCGAAGTCCGGCTAAAATACGCTTACATCATCAAGTGCGACGAAGTGGTGAAGGACGCGAGCGGCGGGATTGTGGAACTGCGCTGCACCGCAGACCTCGACAGCAAGACCGGCGGCCCGACGGCGAACCGCAAGGTGAAGGGAACGATCCATTGGGTGAGCGCCGCGCACGCGATTGACGCCGAATGCCGCCTTTACGACCGCCTCTTTACCGAAGCCGAGCCGGAGAAGGACGGCTCCGCCTCCGCTGAAAGCTCCGGCGCGACGAAGCGCGATTTCAAATCCGTGCTCAACCCGCACAGCCTCGAAGTGGTGACGGCGAAATGCGAACCCGCCGTCGCTGAAGCCATGGCGGGCAAGCCGAGCGACGTGCGTTACCAATTTGAGCGTTTGGGATATTTTGCGTTGGACAAGGATTCGTTGGTAGGGTCATCGCGCTGCGATGACCGGACGGCACAGCGCGCCGTCCCTACCTTGATCTTCAATCGGACCATCACGCTCCGAGACACCTGGGCGAAGGAAACGCAGAAAGGCTAACTCAAGTTACACAACAATTCCTATCCACTCACCTGACTCATCAAAACGAATGAGCGGATCTTGACCGGAAGGCACAAGGTATCCAGTCCATTCATTGTTTGTGTCGAAAGTGAGGACTACTCCGGTTTCATGCCGAACCGTAAATCCTGAAAACTCACCGGCCATATCAAAAATGATGGATACTACGTCATTTGCGTGAACCAAAAATCCCTCTTGCTCAAGTGAGAGCGAATATAAAAACGGACCGCCATAAGCTGAATTAAAACGTGGATTGATCTGTGCGTTGAACTTCGGATTGATCTGCCCGTTGAACATCGGGTTGATCTGCCCGTTGAACTTAGGATTAATCTGCCCGTTGAACTTAGGATTAATCTGCCCGTTGAAGTTCGGATTGATCTGTCCGTTGAACTTAGGATTAATCTGCCCGTTGAACTTAGGATTAATCTGCCCGTTGAAGTTCGGATTGATCTGTGCGTTGAACTTGGGATTAAGCGAGCTGTTAGTATTTGGATTTTTAACTGCGAAGAAGTGTGACACAATTGGGTGCTTTCTGGCTTCCGTGACATCAAGAATCAACAGATAGTCCCCCTTGGAATCAGAGCCGAAGGTGAAATATACTTGGGTCTCTGCTATTCGGGCGACATAAATTTCACCCAAAAGCTTCATTACAGCAGGAGACGAGTTGCTTTGAACAACCTGGCCTTTAGCATTGCCTTCAAAAAATGCGATAATAGAAGCTAAATGCGATTTTGCTTCACGCGACAAGGCTATAACTTTCTGGTTTAATTCGTTTGATGGAATTGTTCTCATTTCAAACTCTTCTTTAATTCCTCCATAACCTCAATCAGTTCGCCTCCCTGCCCTTGACGTATTTTCTCGCGAAATTTGGCGGCTGCTTCGGGCAGGCACTTGCTTCTCACGTATGCTACGCAAAATTCGACGTCTGAGAATTTATTGGTTTCCACCTCTCGTAAATATAGGGCTCGATTATAGAAAAAGATGATCAGCGTTAAGACGACAAGCGCGTAAAAACTCTTCGCCTTGTAAAAATGCAGCCATTCGATTCCCTGCTGCCCGGTTATTTCTAAAATAAAAGATCCAGAAAACACGCCCGTAAGAATTGGTATCACAACGGAAAAGAATGTCTTCCATCCGGGTGATTCCATAACTACATCAATGGCTTTCTGATTTTTCACCACGAGAGCGTTTTGCCTTTTAAAAGTTCAAAAGCTTGCGACCGTTGGCCCGTGAATGTCAAGTGCTGACGACTCGTTCAAGGAATTTTCACTCGACCCGTTGAGCGCGTTGACGGAGAGGGGGGCGGGGTTTGCATTTATGGGTGCGCTTGGTTAAGCTGGGCCTGCGCGTTAAACGGCGCGCATAGTTCAAACCATCAAACCACCCTATTCATTTCCATGAAAACCTCATTCAAGTTCATCCCGTTCAGCGTAGCCTCGGCGGTCGTTTGTTTCACCGCCCACGCCGGTATCTTCGATCAATTGAAATCGGCTTTGACCACGACCAACAGTGCGGCCACAACCGCCGTTTCCGCCTTGTCGTCGGACCAGGTCGCGGGCGGCTTAAAGGAGGCCCTGGGCAAGGGCGTGTCCAACGCCGTCGTTTCGCTCGGTCACGACGGCGGATTTCTCACCAACCTGAATGTGAAAATTCCGATGCCGGAGAAATTGCAGAAGGTGGAGAGCGCGTTGCGGCTGGCCGGCCAGAGCCAGTTGGCGGACGGTTTTATCGCCTCGATGAATCATGCCGCCGAACAGGCCGTGCCGGTGGCCGCCGGAGTCTTTGGCGACGCCATCCAGCAAATGACCATTGCCGACGCGAAGGGAATTCTGGCCGGACCGGACGACGCGGCGACGCAGTTTTTCCGCCGGACAACGCAGACGAATCTGTTCGCCAAGTTTCATCCTATCGTCCAAAAAGCGACGGATTCGGTGGGCGTGACGGCGCAATACAAAGCGATGATGGGCAAATTTGCGGCCGTGGACACCCTCGGCGGATTGTTCGGCCAAAAAAATCCGGTGAACCTGGATGCCGCCGACATTGACACTTACGTCACCGACAAGGCGCTGGACGGGCTTTTCAAAATGGTGGCCGCGGAGGAGAAAAACATCCGCGCCAATCCGGTGGCGCGCACGAGCGATTTGCTGCAGAAAGTTTTTGGCGCGGCGGGGAAGTGATTTTTCCTTCGCGCGCCCGACGAATTATTCAAGGAATTATTTGCATTGAATCCGGCCACAGGCCGGACACTACAGCAGCCGACGTTGGCGAATACGCGCGCGGGCGATGTTCGGCGCGTGTAACGTTGAGCCCGTGGCTCAACCAATCGAGCCGCAGGCTCGACGCTACACGTTTCGATTTTGTCCAGCATGCCTCCATCTGCTAAACTGGCGTCGTGATTGAGAAAACATCCAGTCCGGATTCGTCGTCCAAAACGGGCGCGCGGCTCAGGATGGCGGGCTTCATTGTGCTGGCGCTCGGCATGGCCGGGGCCGGCGTCGTTTATTGGCTGGGGACGCGCTCCCCGGATCTGAACGACGATCTTTCCATGGTGGGATTCAACCGCGCCGAGCAGCGGCAGATGGGACAGCTTTACGGCAAGTCGGGCCTTTTGATTGAGCAATGGTCGGATGACCTGAAACAGCCCGGCACACAGGCAATCCTCATCGCCGCGGTTTCAGCGCTCATTGCGGCCGGCTGCTTTTACTTCGCCCGATTGCAGGATATAGACGACGAGCCAGCCGGCGGAATTGATTTACCCCGTGCCTGACGACTCGTTCAAGGAATTTGTGCTGGACCAGTTGGGCGCGTTGCCGGAGGTGCGGGCGCGGGCGATGTTCGGCGCCCACGGGCTGTATCAGGGCGATCATTTCTTCGGGATTCTCGACGCAGGCCGGCTGTTCTTCAAAACGGACGAGGCATCGCAGTCGGACTACGTGGCGCGCGGCATGGGACCATTCACTTACGAATCCAAGGGGCGCGTGCTGAAGATGAGTTATCACGAAGTGCCGCCTGACATTCTGGAAAATGCGCCGGAACTGGTCGCCTGGGCGCAAAGGGCAATCCAAGCCGCCGCCCGCGGCAAGGAGCCGCCGCAAAAGGCCGGATCAAAAGGTGTTCGCCGCAAGTCCGGCGAGCGCTGAAAATCGGATCGCACGCCGGCCCCCCAAATGGCGCAACATGGGCCGGATTTCGAAAAGCTCGAAAACAAATTTCCGCCGGCGCCTGGCCTGATAACGAGCAGTGTTGGAACGGAAAATATCACCTGGGGGCGCCAGCCCAGGCCTTGCACTGGAACCGGCACGTCGAAAAATCAGCCCGACCTTCAATTTGCATTGACCCACTTCCTGCATTTTGCATTGACCCACTTCAATTTGCATACCTTGCGCCGAAACCGGCTGCTGAAAAATCAGCGGTTGCCCTGTGATTCGGGGTTGGCATGTTTTGCGCTGAATGTTCGCCAACGGACACGGGAGCATGAATACAACTGCAAGGAGGATGCTCCGTGGAACAAATGACTTAACAAACTCGATGAAAGAGAGCGCGTCATGAATGCAACATGCAACATGTCTTTGCCGGACGCCCAACCGGGCTATTCGCAAGGGGCCAGGAGGAACATCCTGCTGGTGGATGACGATCCTGCCGTCAGGAAGATGCTTGGCCTGCTGCTGACGGGGGAGGGTTACACCGTGCTGCTGGCGACCAATGGCAGCGAGGCAATTCACGCCGCTCGCGTGGAGGAGGTTGACCTGGTCTTGCTGGATTTGAACCTGCCGGGCATGGACGGCTGGGACACCTTCGAACGGCTCACATCAGAAAATCCGAGGCTGCCGATTATCGTGATCACGGACCGCCCCAACCAGGGCTTTGCCGCCATGTCGGCGGGCATTGGGGCCTCGCTTGAAAAACCGCTCAATGTGCCAAAACTTTTTCTCGCCATCCGCGACCTTTTGGATGAACCGGATGAAATACGGCTGGCCCGCTTGGCGGGACGGCCTTCGCAATTCCACCATGTCCCGCCCCTGGCGGCCGGATCCGTCTGACAAACCGGTTTAAGAACCAACAAAAGTCACCAGCCAACCATGGTGAAAAGCCTGAGAATTCATGAATGCCGCGAGAACCATACAACTCACAACGGGTTGCGCGCATTCAAACGGCAAACCGGGCGTTCCTACCTCCACGACCAACATAAGCGTCTGGTTTGCCCCTGATTTGATAATTCGTTTTCGAATTGAAAAGCCCACGAAAATCCCAACTGAAAACCGGCCGGTTGGTCCGGCGTCGCGTCCCATAACGGCGTGGATTGACGGCCACAACGAAAAAAATCATGAATAATAGAATCCGATCCATGACTGTGACTGCCTTGGCGGCGATGGCCATGGCAGGTTGCCAACGCCAGCCGGCGAATCCAGCCGCCGATCAACAAACACCCGGCGTGACCAACTCGACCCAGGCCGGCGCGCCGACGGCGCCTGATACGGGCAGCCACAACCCCCCAGCCGCCGCCATTCCGGGCAATACCAACAATCCGGCTGCCACCAACCAGTGACCGAATGGCGGCTCGTGGTTCTGAAACGGAAACCTCAACCGAATCATACCCATGAAAAGAACATTGATGATAATCGCACTGGCTGCCGTGTGCGAGGTTTGCGCGCACGCAGACGACACAACCTTGTTGGCCACCAACGCCAACCCGGGCGCATCGGGCGCCTCCCTGGGCGGCTTGGCGGGCAAGTTTGGCGCCGGCCTGACCGTCGGCGAACCCATCGGCCCGTCGCTCAAGTATTTCTTCTGCGATTCGCTGGCGGTTGACGGCGCCTTCGGCTGGTCCCTTCACGACCACACGGATTTTTACATGCAGAGCGACTTGTTATGGCACAACTTTGACCTGATTCCGGTGTCGCAGGGCAGGGCGGCGGTCTATTTGGGCGGGGGCGGGCTCTTGAGGCTTCGCAACAGCGGCGAGGACGATCAGTTCGGCATTCGCGCGCCGGTCGGTGTGTCGTATCTGTTCGACAACGCGCCGGTGGACATCTTCGTGGAAATCGGGCCGGCCCTTGACCTGACGCCCGGCGTGCGTGGTGAAGTCACCGGCGGCATTGGCTTCCGCTACTGGTTTTAGCCCGAACTGCGAGGCTGGCGCGTGAAGAGGGTGGCAGGGACAGCGCGCTGCGCTGCCTCCGGCCGCCCGTCCTCCGTGGCAATACTGCGGAGGGTGGACGTCCAGCGGACGGAACGAATTGTGCGAGGGTGAACGCGCGCCTCAAGTCGGTTCCGCGCCTGAACGGCGCGGTGACGGCGCAGCGAAGATTGTCTCAAAAGTATCGGAGGGGCGAGTTATACGAGCCCCCGACTGATCGAATGCCTCTGAAAATGGGGGCTCGTGTAACTCGCCCCTCCGACGAGAAATTGTTTTGAGACAGTCTCAGCGCGCCGTCCCTGCCAATTTCGGATTCGAGGTTTTGGCTGGCTATCTGAATTGCAAATAAACGCGGCTGCCGTCGCTGCGCAAGCCGGTCGTCTGGTCTTCCTTGAGAAACAGGCGCGCGGCTTCCACCTTGCCGGCCTGCAACAGATAGGCTTGCACCGCCTTCGCGCGGCTGGCGGCCAGCGTTTCCAAATCGCTTCCGTTGATGGGGTAGGTGGTCAACAAGACGGCTTCCATTGGGTCGGGTGGTGGAACCAGTTTTGTTCGGTAAGCCGCGCTGGCTGCGGTTCGCTCCTTCGCGGTCTGACCGGATTTCATCAGCTTCGTCGCACCCTTTTCGACGGCTCTCGGTAATGCTGAAGCGGCGTAGGCGGCGAGATTCGTGTTGGCGGCGATGAGTTGCGGCGTGATTTTGCCGTCGGCTTCCGCCTCGCCGTAAAGTTTTTTCACCCAATGCGTCCGTTCGTCGGGCGTGAGAACAATCTGGTCAACGGAATTCGTGGCGCGCTCGGATTTGCGGAGCGTCGTCCAAATCTTCGAACGAATTTCCCGGTCCAGCGCGGCGCGTTGCAATCCTTCGCGGTCGCCGTTGGGGTCCACGCTGCCGGCAATCTCCAGTTGTAGGGCAGGGCGCGCGTAAAGCGCCTTCGCCAGCGTATCCAGCTTTTGTTTGTCAGGCGCGGTCAGGTCGGCATTGCCCGCCGCGAAATCCTGCCAGCCGAGTTCCTCACCGCCGCCGCCGAACAGCGCGCCGAGCACCGAGAACGGCGACGTGGCGACTTTTTCCAGGATGTTCACAATGGCGCGCGTGACCACCTTGCCGATGCGGAATTTCGGGTCGTCGAGACTGCCTTCGATGGGGACGTCCAGGACGATTTTGCCGTCGCGGTCCTTCAAAATGGCGATGGCCAGGCGCACCGGCAGATGCGTGGCGTCCGGGCTGTCCACCTTTTCGCCGAACGTAAACTGATCCAACGTGATGACATTTTTAGAGGCCAGTTTCTTTCCGGTCAGTTCATACGCGAGGTCCATGTTCAATTTGCCCTCGGCGATGCGGTAGCCGGCAAATTTTCCCGAATACGGACTCGCCGGCGTCAGGTCCACGTTCTTCACGGATATTTTCACGTCGTTCGTTTGGGTGCCGCTGAACGGATTGATGGTGCCGGTGATGGCGACGGGGCCGACACCGTCCACCTTCGCGGCCAGGTTGATGTCCGCGTGCTGGAGTTGTTCCGAGGAAAGCCCGGAGATCGTGCCGTTCACCTGCTGGATCGCCATGTTCACGTTCGGCTGGAGCGAACGGTCGGTGAAACTGACGGCGGTGTTGGTAATGACCACCGCGCCGATGGAGATTTGCGGCAGCCCGGCGTTCGCATTCGTTGTGGCGGCCGGCGCAGGAGATTTCTGCGCGACAGCGGTTTTCTGTGCGAGGGCGACGTTCGCCTCGTTGGTGGCGGGAGCGTTGGTGTCCGTCAAACGCAGGGCGTTGAGCAGATTGATGGTGCGATTGGTTTCTATGACGAGGCGCGCGTAGGCGTTGACCACGGCGATTTCCCGGATGGCGACGGTTTGCGGATTAAGGTTCGCGTCAATGCCGCTGATGCCGACGGAATCCCATTTCAACAAATCGTCGCCCATGACGCCGTCCACGGTTTGGAAACCGTCGAGGCTTGCGTCGCCGTGGAACGTGACTTCGGGCAACTGGTCTTTCGGCGTGCGCAAATGCACCTGTCCATGCAGGCCGAGCCGGCTGCCGAGGATGAACAGATTGAGCCTGGGTTCGAGATACGGGTCGAGCGTGCCGAGATCAAGCTGGTCCAGGTCGAGTTGGAGGTCGGCGGTCGGCGGCAGGAACGACGCGGTGGTTGCGAGCTTGATCGAACCGTTGGTGTTCCAGCGCAGGGACAGCTCGGCTGTGAGATTCGTGCCGGGAACATTGGAGATGTTCCTGGCCGAAAGCGCGACTTCGGTGAGATCGAGTCTTGCCGGACGCGAAAAGGCGAGGTCTTCGAGGTGCAATTCGCAGTTAGTGAAATTCACACTGGCGATCGTGCCGCTCCACTGGTTCGTGCTGTTGAGCAGCATCGCGACGGCGTTGGTCACGGAGCGGAGCAGGAACAGGATCCCGCCCGGCGCGTTCGTCGCCGCCTCCGCCGGCTGGGAAAGTTGGACGACATTGATGGCATCATTCGTGGCGCGACTCAGAAAAAGTTTCGCGCCGATGGCGGTCACGGAATTCACGGTGGCCTGGCGGCTTTGCAAATCCACGCTCGCGCCGGTGACGCCGAAGAGCGGCAGTTCGACAATGTTATTGCTGTCACCCGGCTGGCCCAGTTTGAAATCGCGCAAGGCGAACGCCGTGTCATGCACGGCGGCGACGTGGTTGGTGGCGTTCAATTCAAAACGATACTTCGCGTCCAGGGCGATGGAGCCGTCGCGAATCTCGAAGCGCACGAGGTCCTGATATAATGGCGCGTATTTGGTCAGCGCGAAATTGAACAGTTTCAGCTCGCCCTGCGAACGCAGCGGGTCGAGATAAAAAAAGCCGCTCCACGAAATCTGTTCGCCGGCGTCGGTGGTGCCGGTGAAGGCGTAGGGGTTTTTGTTATCCGGGTCGGTGCGGAAATTTTCGAGGGTGATGTCGAGCGGGCCGAGCGTGCGCTTGAACGGCTCGCGCGGCGTGAAATCCGCGAGCGCCGCCGTCGCGCCGCCAATGTGCAGCCGGTCAACGTGAAGAACGAGCGGCCTGGACGGTGATTGGGGCGCGGTGCCGGGGGTGTTGGTGGAAAATTTGGCGATGAGATCGGAAAAATTGAAGGTGCCATCTTTGTTCATCTGCGCGCGGACGAACGGCCGGGTCGTGCTGATTTCCTTGAACACCCACGCCTTGCCGAAAAATGAGGAGAGTTGGAAATTGACATAGACTTCATCCCAGGAAACGAACGGCTGGCCGTCCTTGTCGTTGATGAGCAGGCCGCGCACGGCGCAGGAGAGCGCGAACGGGTTCAGCTTCACCTTTTGGATGGAAACCTCGCGGTCGAGCTGTTTGGACAATTGTTTGACCGCGACGCTGCGGATGATGGGCGGCAGGATCAGGAAACCGATGAGCGCATAGAGCAGCAGCAACCCCACTACCCAGAACAGAAGCTTGCGCCGCCGCGGCAAAAGGGGACGCATCGCGCGAAATTTCATCTTTTTGTCCAAGTCAACGGAAATTTGCGCATAAGGCCCCCTGCCGTCAACCCCGTATGTGGATAAACCGGAAATCCTCGACATCACGGTTAAATCGGTGATTACGAATTAAAGGCCAGGAGCCGGAACGAATTTGGATGAATCGCTCCGGGATTGGATCGCCCAACTGCGTCAGTTCTTTGGTGGCCGACCCGAGACGATCGCCTGTGAAATGGCGTCTGCCCGGTCCGCGACGACATGAGGAAGGAGTTCATGACCCTCCATCCCATCAACGCTACAGCCGCGCCTGCTGCAGCCCGGTCTTCGGTCCCATCGGCCAGGACACGACCTTCTCGAGTCTAAAGACGGGTTCGATTTCCGTACGCGCTGCCAAATTAGGCAATTCGCGATTTGACGCCGGGGTCACCCTTTGGCAGTGTCGGCTGAACGCCATGAAAAATAACAGCCACGGTCAGAACCACTTCTCCCTGGTCCATGCAGCTTTCAATCTGGGGACCGGGCGTCTTCTAACAAATGCGTATCCGTCGTTGAACATCGGTTTACGACTCATTCTCGCGCTCCTTTGCCTTGGAGTCACCGGCGGTCGCGCCGTGGCCCAAGAAACGGCTCAACCGGTGCAAACTCCGGCGGAGGCCCCAACCCAAGCACCCGCAGCCGATGCCGTGTTACCCGCCGGCACGTCTCTGAACTGGGACCAACTCAACGTCCAACCCGTCAATAGCAAGCGCACAGAGGCGTTGCTCAACGGCATTTGGCACTTTGCCCCGGCCGTTGAGGGCGCCTCCGAACCGCCGCAAGTCGGCTGGGGTTATATCCGGGTGCCGGGCAGCTGGGCAGCCGGGGGAGGTGGCCGCCGAGGCGGAGGCGGAGGTCGAGGTGGCGGAGGCGGAGGCGTTGCTCTGTTCGCCCGCGGCACGGGTCCACAGTGGGACAATTATGATGGATCGCGTGTGGAGCATGCCTGGTATGAACGTCAGGTGCCCATCCCGGCGGATTGGCAAGGCCGGGCCGTCAGTTTGCGTTTCGACCGGCTGTCCACCGACGCGATTATTTTTGTGAACGGCAAGGAATGCGGCCATGTGTCCTGGCCGTGGGGCACGGTGGACATTACCAGCGCCGTCACCCCAGGCCAAACGGCGAATGTGCGTGTGTTGGTGGCCGCCATAGGCGACACGGAGATGGTGGGGCACTTCTGGCAGAATGCCTTCATTGACGTCAGTTACAGCGCCCCCCAACTCCCGACCCGCGGCCTCATTGGCAATGTCTATTTGGAAAGCCGGGCGTCCGATCCGCACGTCACGGATGTCTTTGTGCGGACTTCCACGCGGCAGAAGAACGTCGCGCTGGACGTGGAATTGACCGGGGTCAAGCAGGCGGGCCAGGTGCATTTTGTGGCGGAGATGCTGGACGAGAAGGGCAATGTCGAAAAGAGCTTCAATACCGACGCAGAGGTGGAGGCCAAGGATGTCCAGACGGTCACCGTCTCCTGGCCGTGGGCCGACCCGCGTTTGTGGGACGTTGAGCAGCCCAACCTTTACAAGCTGCGGCTCAAGCTGAGCGGCGGCGGATTCGATGACGAGTACGCCCAGCCGTTCGGCTTCCGGGAGTTTTGGGTTGATGGCCGGCAGTTTTATCTCAATGGCACGGTGGTCCGTCTGCGCCAGAAATGCTTTTACAACGGCCCCTTTCCGCAGGTTGGGGACAACTTTTCAGAATTTGGTCCCGACACCAGTGCGGACACGCGCGGTGACCGGGGGGATGACGGGGCGCAGCTTGAGCAAGCCGATCACAGGGGATATCTGGCGGCGGAATACATCCTCAACGCCAACAAGTATGTAACGGCTCCGGGCGAAAGAATTGTTTGGGATCAGAACCAGAACAAGCAGCGCGCCCCGGAGCGTGCGGCCGTGTGGATACGCCACTACCGCAATCACCCCTCCGTGATCATGTGGATCGCGGGCATGAATCTCTTCAACAACTCGGTGGATGGAGATCCGCGTCTCATCGGCCGGCACGGCAAGTGGAATCCGGACGACCATAAATGGCAACAGCTTCTGGCCGCCGGCCAGGAACTGTTCGCCGAGCTCAAGCCACTCGATCCGACCCGGGCGTTTTTCAGCCATTCCGGCGCCGACACGGGCGATGTCTATTCGATGAACCTCTACATGGACTTCCTGCCGCTACAGGAACGCGCGGATTGGCTGAGCGAGTGGGCCAAGAGCGGCGAGATGCCGATTGACATGTGCGAGTTCGGCACCCCCGTGGATTGCGATTATAGGCGCGGGCATGAGGGTTTTGAGAGCAACATCAGGAGCGAACCGTTTGTGACCGAATACGCCGCCATCTATTTTGGCCCGCAAGCCTATAGCGGGGAGGAACCGGCTTATCGGACGAATCTCCACGGCCTGTTCCTTCACGACCAGGTCTACAAAAGCTCCGAAAACCAACTGGACATCTACACGAACTTCTACAAGACCCAGAAGCTCTACCGCTACGAGACGTGGCGGAGTTGGCGGACTGCCGGCCTCCCCGGCGGCCTGCGCACCTGGTCGTGGACCCAGGTCGGGCTCAAGGAATTGAACGGCCCCACATTGGCTTGGATCGCCGGCCCGTCCGGTGATTACACCGCCAAAGACCACCATTTCAAAGCGGGCGAGAAGTTCCAGAAGCAACTGGTGCTGATCAACGAAATGCGTCAGCCCGGGGATTACACGGCCACTTGGACCGCCACCGTCGGCGGCAAGACTGTCGGCCAAGGCCAGGAGCACGGCACCCTGGCGGTGTCGGAAATCAAGTACATTCCCATCGAGGTGACCGCGCCGGCTGAAAGCACCGGCGGCGAGGCTGACGGCCAAATCACGATGACCGCCACCATCGGGCAAGTCGAGCATCAGGACACCTTTGCCTTTCGTGTATTGGGTAATGACAAGACCGCCCGCGGCAAGCTGGCTACG
>JBEKEJ010000025.1:0-19100 GCA_050013895.1 Verrucomicrobiota bacterium
ACGTCCAGTACCGCGACCTTGCGGGCAACTTGTACAGCATAAGTGGATCAACGGTTACCATCGGCATCCAGCCGATTCTGCTTGAAAATATGAACGAGCCCATATTCTCAGGTTTGACCAGCAACACAATACTTATGGCGCTGCAAGCGTGACATTGACGGGCACAGTGACCTCCTACGCCACCAATCTGCCCAGCGGCACCGCCGTCACCGTGACCATCAATGGGAATACGCAGGCGACCACCATTTCCGATGCGATGGGGGATTTTAGCATCAATTACAACACCACCGGCCTGCCGGCCAGCCCTACGCCCTATACCGTCACCTATTCAAATGCCGCCGCGGGCAGCTTGCCGGCCGCAACCGATACGAGCAGCACATTGACGGTCAATCAACAGCCGGTAGTCTTGACCGGCACCCGCCCTTATGACGGGACAACGAACGCGGAGGGGGCGATCCTCTCGGTGGCGAATCTGGTTGGCAGCGACAGTGTGACCTTGGGTGGCAGTGTGGGGTTAGCGGGCGCCAATGCGGGAACGCAGGCCATTACTTCCTTCAGCGGGCTGACGTTGGGCGGCGGGGCGGCGGCGAATTACACGCTGACGGGAGCCAGCGGCACGGTGACGATAACGCGACAAAAACCCATGTTCTCGGGTTTGACCAGCCCCACCATTACTTATGGCCCTGCCAACGTGACGTTGACGGGCACAGTGAGTACCAACAGCCTCTATCCGCCCAGCGGCACCGTGATCACCGTGACCATCAATGGGTCGGCGCAAACTACCACCATTTCCGATGCGACCGGGGATTTTGCCATCAATTACAACATTGTCGGCCTGCCGACCAATGTTTATCCTGTTACCTCTTCGTCTGCTGTCACCGCTAACTTCAATGCCGCCACCAATACGAGCACCACTTTGACGATCAATCCGCGGGCGGTGGTCTTGACCGGCACCCGCGCTTATGACGGGACGCCGACCGCGGCGGCGGCGATTCTCTCGGTGGCGAATCTGGTGGCCAGCGACAACGTGACCCTGAGTGGCAGCGTTGGGTTGGCGGGTGCCGCTGTGGGACCGGAAGCGATCACCGACTTCAGCGGGCTGACCTTGGGCGGTGGGGCGGGGGGGGATTACACGCTGGCCGGAGCCAGCGGGACGGTGACGATAACCGAGGTGGCCCTGGGTGGCCTCAGCGTCAGCGGCAGTCAGTTCATTTTCAGCTACACGACCGTTTCCGGGCAGACCTACCAGCTTGAGTACACCACGGACCTCAGTTCGGGCGCGTGGCTGCCGGTGGGCGACCCGGTTCCGGGCACCGGCGCGTCTGTTTGGGTGACCAACAGCATCAGCTCCTCCACGCAGATGTTCTTCCGGCTGTCCATAACGGAATAACGCAGTCAGGTGTCGCCTAGACCAAGGGCGCCAGCATCGCGCCGGCGCCTTTTCTTTTGCAACACTTTGGCAGTTCATGTTGACATTGGCGCGCTCGTTCGCCTTTGCGTAGCGGCGGGCATCCTGCCTGCCGTAGAGCCGGGGCGTCCCGCCCCGCGGATGAAACGCTTGAACCCCACGAACCGCGCTGGAACCTTTCAGAATCGCATGCATTTGCCATCGTTCTTTCCGGGCGGCGGGATGCCAGCCCTCTACGGCAGACGAGACGTCCGCCGCTGCCACAGCAGCCAGGGCGCTTTCCCCAAGGCAGATCAAACCATGTCAATGTTAATTGGAACTGCCATATTTTCATGGCACCGACGGGCATTGCTCGGGCCCGGCACTTTGCTGAAAGCCTTGCGGGTTCACGCCGGGCCGGAGGCCGGCGCTCCAGGCTGACGGATTCACTTGGCAATTGGCATCGCCCGGCGTCCTTGATAACGTTCGCCCGCATGTCCGACACGGTTGCGATGGCCCAAACGCCTTCAACGCCAAAAGTGTTTCTCCGCCGGTTGATCACTTCGGTGGTTCTGTGGACAGTCATCATCGCGGCCTTGTTTTCCAGCAACACCTTGTTTTCCAACGGCGTGTTCATTCTCATCATGGTATTCCTGGGACTGACCGGTCTGGCGGAATTTTACGGCCTGGCCGGGAGGCGCGGTCTGGTCTGCTTCAAATGGTGCGGCCTGTTCGGCGGCCTGTTGCTGATGCTGGGGACCTTTTTGAACCTGACCGGGCAGCTCGGCACTTCGGGAACCCCGGCGCGGGTGAACGATTTCGAAACGGGTTTCATCATTCTGTTCGTGCTCGGCCTGTGCGTGCGGCAGTTCGTTTCGCGCAGCAACACCGCGGGCATGGCGGCCATTGCCACCACGTTGTTCGGACTGATGTATGTGCCGTGGCTGCTGAACTTCGTCCAAAAAATCAATTTTTTTCCGGGCATCGGCAACGGTGGAAAATTCTACGTGCTCTATTTCATTCTCGTGACGAAATTCAGCGACACCGGGGCGTACGCGGTCGGCTCGCTCATTGGTCGGCACAAAATGATCCCGCGCATCAGCCCCGGCAAAACGTGGGAGGGTTTTGGCGGCGCGATTCTGGTTTCAACCGCGGCCAGCGTGGCGTTCGCGCATTGTTTCGGCACGAAAATGATCGGAATGAATTTCCTCCACGCCGTAATTCTCGGAATTGCATTAGGCATCACGGCGGTCATCGGCGATTTGATTGAATCACTGTTCAAACGGGAAGCGGGCGTGAAGGACTCGGGCCGGTTGTTTCCCGGCATCGGCGGCATTTTGGACCTGCTGGACAGTCTTTTGTTCAACGCTCCGATCATGTATCTCTATCTGCGACATATTCTAACACATCCTTGAGATTTACGATTGACGATATGCGATTTACGCGGTTTTGCTCGAAATGACGTCAAGTCAGGAATCAGAACCTAATCCTATGACACGCGAGGAAATGAAAAGACGGACAAAGGCTTACGCCAACCGCATCGTAAAAGTTTGTGCTGCGTTACCGGGTAACTGGGTCGCGCAAACACTGGGCAAGCAACTCCTTCGTAGCGGAACTTCCGTGGGAGCAAATTACCGGGCCGTCTGCCGCGCCAAATCCAACTCGGATTTCATAAACAAGCTGCGCATTGTTGAAGAGGAGTGCGATGAATCCTTGTTCTGGATGGAATTGCTTGTGGACAATAATTTGGTGAAAGCGCCGCGTCTCCGAGATTTGATGAATGAAGCTGACGAGATTCTTGCCATCGTCGTTTCATCGGCAAAAACCGCTCGCACCTCGCGGGGCGCGTAAATCGTATATCGTATATCGTAAATGAAGAATGTTGTTTTACTCGGTTCAACCGGCTCCATCGGCACCAGCACCGTCAAGGTGGCGGAGGATTTGCCGGACCGCATCCGGCTGCTCGGTCTGGCAGCCGGCAACAACGCCGAATTGCTGCTCAACCAGGCGCGCAAGCACCGGCCCGAGGCGATTTCCATCAATGATCCGGAAAAGGCCCGCCAATTGGAAGGTGCAGGCGGGACGGTCATGCGGGTTTATTCCGGTGAAGACGGGTTGATCAAACTGGCGACGTTGCCGGGGGCGGACATCGTGCTCATCGCCATCGTCGGCACGGCGGGCCTGAAACCGGCGCTGGCGGCCATTCGCGCGGGCAAGGACATCGCCATCGCCTCGAAGGAGATCCTCGTCATGGCCGGCGAAATCGTGATGCGCGAGGCGCGCAAACACGGCGTGCGCGTGCTGGCGGTGGACAGCGAGCACTCGGCGATCTTTCAATGCCTCGACGGCAAGCCGCCCGGTTCCGTCCGCAAACTCTGGCTCACCGCTTCCGGCGGACCGTTTCGTGACGCCAGGAAGTGGCCCCGGGAAAAATTTACCGAAATCACGGTCGAACACGCGCTCAAACATCCGTCGTGGGTCATGGGCCGGAAAATCACCATTGATTCGGCGTCACTGTTTAACAAGGGCCTTGAAATGATCGAGGCGCGGTGGCTGTTCGACATCGGCATCGAACGGGTCGGCGTGCTGGTGCATCCGCAAAGCATCGTCCACTCGCTGGTCGAGTTTGTGGATGGCGCGATGCTCGCCCAGCTTTCCACGCCGGACATGTGTCTGCCGATTCAATACGCGCTGACGTATCCCGAGCGCGCGCCGAGCGAACGCGTGCAGACCGATTTTGCCAGACTGGGCAGCCTCACGTTTGAAGAGCCGGACGAGGAACGATTTCCGGCGCTGCCGCTGGCGCGCAGGGCAGGGGAGGCGGGCGGCACGCTGCCGGCGGTATTGAACGCGGCGAACGAAGTCGCGGTCGAAGCGTTCGTGAATGGGAAGATCAATTTCCCGCAAATCACCGGAACCGTCGGGCGCGTGATGGACGCGCACAAAGTCGTTGCGCATCCCACGCTGGAGCAGATTTTGCAGGCGGATGCCTGGGCGCGGCGGGAAGCACTGGAGTTCAAACTTTAGTTTGCCGGGAACGCGGACAAGCTGAGGCATGAACCCGGCGAGTCGGTGATTGCAGGCCAAATATTTGCTGATATAATCATATTGTCGCGTTGCTGGGAGCTGAGATTTTGAAATGATCATTTTGACCACCATCTATGTGGTTGCCGCCGTGTTGGTATCGTTCGGCGCAGCCATCGCCATTCACGAGTTCGGCCACTATTGGGTCGCGCGAAAGCTCGGCATGAAGGTCGAGGAATTCGCCATTGGGATCGGCCCCAAATTGTGGAGCCGGAAGCGCGATGGCATCGAATACTCAGTGCGTTGGATCCCTGCCGGCGGCTTTGTAAGGCTGCCGCAAATGATCACTTCCGAGACACTCGAAGGCCAGTCCACCAAGGAAGTGCCGCCCGCGCCTCCATTGCACAAAATTCTCGTGGCTTTTGCCGGGCCGTTCATGAACGTGGTCTTCGCCTTCGCCATCGCATCCGCGATTTATTTTGTCGGTCTGCCCATCCCGGTGAACCCGGCCATCATCGGCTACGTTGAGCCAAATTCGGCGGAGGCCAAACTAGGCATTCAGGAAGGCGACCGTATTGTGGCGGTGAACGGCGCGCCGGTAAAAACCTGGCAGGACGTGATGCTCAATACGGTTGTGGCGCGCACGAGCGTGATGCCGGTGATCATTGAACACGATGGCAAAGAACAGACCTTTTCTCTCAAGGCCACGACGGACAACAGCCTTGGCCTCAAGCTCCTCAACCTCGACCCGCGCGACCATCCGCAAGTGGTGGAGGTGAGTTCGGGCAGTCCGGCGGAAAAGGCCGGACTCAAGACGGGGGACCACATCATCTCCTTTGCAGGCGTTCCCATTGCCAGCCGTGATCAATTGATTGACCTGATTCGCAAATGCGGCGGGCAGGCCAATGCGATGCGGGTTGAGCGTGCCGGGGAAAAGTTGGCACTGAACATCACGCCGAACATTGATCCCACCACCAAAACAGGAAGAATCGGCGTCGCGTTGGGTGTGGATTCCACTCAGGTTTATATGGTTCAGAAGCCCGGCCCCACGCCTTGGGAACAGGTGCATGATGTGTTGGACAAAACCTTTGCCACCATCGGCGCGCTCCTCCACTCGCGGGAGACGGGCGTGGGAGCGAAGGATATGAGCGGTCCCGTGGGAATTCTCAGCATTCTCGCCGCCCAGGTAAAAACGGACTATCGCCTGGCGTTGAGTTTCCTCGTATTGCTCAACATCAATCTTGCCATCATCAATTTGCTGCCGATGCCCGTCCTCGACGGCGGACACATTCTCATGGCAATCATCGAAAAAATCTGGCGCCGGCCATTGAGCCTCAAATTCGTCGAATACACCACAACCGCCTTTGCGATGCTGTTGATTTCGTTGATGCTTTACATCACGTTTTTCGACGTCAAACGCTGGCAGCTTTTCCGCGCGATGTTCAACAGCAACGTGCAAATCGAACAGACGACCACACCCGCTGCCTCCCCGCCGGCCCGGGATAAATAATCCATGCGCCACTGCGAATCACCGTTTTTCTATCATCGGCGGAAAACGCGCGAAGTCGTCATCGGCGATCCGAACAACGGCGGGGTCATCATCGGCGGCGACCATCCGGTCGTGATGCAGTCCATGCTCACGTGCGACACGATGGACACCGCCGAGTGCGTGAAACAAACGCTCGAACTCGTCGCCGTGGGTTGCCAGCTCGTCCGCATCACCGCGCCGACAGTCAAGGACGCGGCGAACCTGCAGAATATCGTCCGTGAATTGCGCGCGCAAAAATGCCTGGTGCCGATTGTCGCCGACATTCATTTCAAACCCGAGGCGGCGATGGAAGCGGTGAAGTGGATTGAGGTCGTGCGCGTCAATCCAGGCAATTACGCCGATTCCAAGAAATTTGCCACCAAGGAATACACGGACGCGCAATACGCCGCCGAACTGAAACGGATTGAGGAAAAATTCACGCCGCTTGTGCTTGAATCCAGGCGGTTGCAACGCTGCCTGCGCATCGGGACGAACCATGGCTCGCTCAGCGACCGCATCATGAACCGTTACGGCGACACGCCGCTGGGCATGGTCGAGAGCGCATTGGAATTCGCCCGCGTCTGCCGCCGGCACGACTTCCACAACTTCAAGTTCTCCATGAAGTCGTCCAACCCAAAGGTGATGATCGAGTGTTATCGCCTGCTCGTGGCGCGGCTGGAACAGGAAGGCCCGGATTGGAATTATCCCGTCCATCTCGGCGTCACCGAAGCCGGCGAAGGCGAGGATGGCCGCATCAAATCCGCCATCGGCATCGGCTCGCTGCTGTGCGACGGCCTGGGCGATACCATTCGCGTTTCGCTGACGGAAGATTCACCGCGCGAGATCGAAGTCTGCCGTGATTTGCTCGCGCGGATTCCGGAACTGACCCGTTCGGAGTCCCGCCTTCAGGCGGCGTCAGCGGAACCGGCTAAAGCCGGCACTCCAAGCGATTTCCCCTTCGATCCATTCTACTTCGAGCGCCGCGCAACACCGGAAATTGAACTCGGTGACGGCGTCAAATGCGGCGGCGAACAACTCATCCGCGTCGTTGTTACCCGGGCGACGTGGGACAAGGTCGCGCCCCGGATTCGACCCAGGGACGACGTGAAACCGGAGGCGGTTTACGAAGACCTGAATGTCGCCGAGATTGATCCGACGCAGGATTTTGCAATCAACTGCGACACACAACTGGTGACGGTGAAGGACGGTGTGAAGTTGCCGGCCATCGCCGCGTTTCGATTGCTCGCGGCGAAATTGAAACGGCTGGGGCGGAACAATCCGATTCTGCTCAAGGATTGTTTGAATTCCGCTGTAGCGTCGAGCCTGCGGCTCGATTCATCGGCGCGCAGCGCCGACGCTACACCACTCGAACCCAAGATCGCCTTGCTTCGCGCCTCAGTCGTCATTGGTTCGCTGCTGGCGGACGGGATTGGAGACGCGATTCTAATTCGCGGCGAGGCCGGCGGCGGCCAGTCGCTGCGCCTGGCCTACAACCTGTTGCAGGCGGCGGGTTGCCGGTCGTTCAAGACCGATTACGTCGCGTGTCCGTCGTGCGGGCGGACGTTGTTCGACTTGCAGACCGTGACCGCGCGCATCAAGGCGCGGACGAAGCATCTCAAGGGTGTGAAGATTGCCATCATGGGTTGCATTGTGAACGGCCCGGGCGAGATGGCCGACGCCGACTTCGGTTACGTGGGCGGCGCGCCCGGCAAGATCAATCTCTACGTCGGCAAGCAGGCCATCAAATTCAACATCCCCGAAGCCGACGCCGTGGACCGGCTGGTGGACCTCATCAAGGAACATAACAAGTGGGTCGAGGCGGAAGTGAAGGAGGCCGTCCCTGCGCATTGATTTCCGTTTTGAAGGTCATGCCATAGTTATGGCGATGGTGCTGAAGACTTATTCCTTCCCGTTCAGAACCTCATGCAGCGTGTGGAGCATGGTTTGGGCGGTATAAGGTTTGGGAATGAAATGCCGGACACCCGCTTTGGTTGCCTCGGCTTCATAACCGTTGAGGGCCAGACCGCTGGAACCGACGATCTTGATTTCCGGATTAACGGCTCTGAGCGCGGCAATGGTCGCGGGACCGTCCATGACTGGCATGACCATGTCGGTGATGACCACGTCTATTTCGTTTCGGCGGGGTTGGTAGAGGTTGACGGCTTCATTGCCGTCGGCGGCGAGCAGGGCGCGGTAGCCAAAACGTTCGAGCACCTTTTGCGCAAGGTCACGGATGGGTTCCTCGTCATCCACAACCATCACGAGTTCGTTGTGTCCGCGCGGCAGCCCGGCTTCCCCCGTCACCACCTTTTCGGCGCCGGCCATCGTGGGATCGGCCGGGAGATAGACCTTGAATGTGCTGCCCTTGCCTGGCTCGCTGTAAAAGTTAATGAAACCGCCGTGGCTCTTGACGATGCCCAGGGTCGTGGACAGACCCAACCCGGTGCCTTTGCCGGGTTCTTTGGTGGTGAAGAAGGGATCAAATATCTTGTCCTGAATTTCCATGGGAATTCCCGTGCCGGTGTCCGTCACTTTGAAAAGCACATACGGACCGGGACTGGCTTCCGGGTTCAGGCCGGCGAAAGCTTCATCCAGCAGGGCATTCTCCATGTGAATGGACAGTTTGCCGCCGTTGGGCATGGCGTCACGCGCATTGACGCAGAGATTCAGCAGGATCTGTTGCAACTGCGTGGGGTCGCCGATGATGGTCCAGAGGCCATCGGCGGAATGCAGTTCAAACGCCACCGATTTTGGGAAGGTTTCGCTAACGATTTGCCTGATATCGCGGGCGATGTGTTTGGGCTGGATGGCAATGCGTTCGCCGGTGACACCGCGTCCGAAAGCCAGCACCTGTTTGACGAGGCCGGCGCCGCGTTGAACGTTGGTTTCCAGCGCCTCCAACAGCCTTTGCCGGTCGGCGTCGCTGATTTTCTCCTTCAACATCTGGACGGAGACCAGGAGTGGCGTCAGCACGTTGTTGAGGTCGTGCGCTATGCCGCCCGCCAGGGTGCCAAGGCTTTCCATGCGCTGAGCGCGCAGAAAATGGGCTTCCAGTTTCTTCTTTTCAGTGATGTCCACGTTGATGATGAGCCGGGACTTGGGGTGGCCCTGCTCGTCGCAAATGACGTTACATCGCCCTTGAACCGTGACGGTCGCTCCGTTTTTGGTGGTTTCCTGCAATTCGCCGCTCCACTCGCCGCGTTCCCTGACGGCCTTGATGGCCTCCGCATACCGCGGTGAAATCACTCCGCCCATGATCAGGTCCACCGGATCTTTGCCGATGGCTTCAGCCGCGCTCCAACCATAAATCCGCTCGGCGCTTTTGTTCCAGAAGACGATGCGGTCGTCCAAATCCAGGACCAGGATGGCGTCCTGCGCCTTGTCCAGCAACGCGGCTTGTTCCCGGATTTGTTCCTCGGCCCGCTTGCGGGAGGTGACGTCGTTGAACAGGAGGAGCAGATGCGGTTCGTTGCCGCGGACAAAAAAGCTGAAATGACAGATCAACCACACCTCCTTGCCAAACGAGGTGGTGAAATGAAATTCCCCGTGCCCCGGACTTTTGGCGGCCAATGTTTCCTGGGCCAGCTTGAGCAGGCCCGAAGCGCGCCAGGATTCAAGCTGGTGAAACTCCTGTTTCAAAAGTTGGGGCACGCTGGCGCTCAACGTCCGGGCCGCGGTCTCGTTGGCCAGTACGCATTGTCCGGATGCCTTGTAAACCAGTATTCCCGCCGGGGCCTCCAGGATGATTTTCTGGTTGAAGTCAAGCGTTTCGGCCAATTGCTGCTCCGCCTGCTTGCGCGCGGTGATGTCTTCTTTTACGGCCAGAAAGTGGCCGATGCGACCGGTCGCGTCGAAGATCGGCGAAATGGAGGCCAACTCCCAATACAATTCGCCGTTCTTCCTCCGGTTGTGAAATTCCCCGCGCCATTCCCCGCCACCAGTGATCGTCTCCCACAGCCGTTGGTATTCCCCGTTCGGGGTTTCGCCGGACTTCAATATGCGCGGATTCTTTCCGATGACTTCCCCGGACGAATAGCCGGTTACCGTGACGAACTTCGGGTTGACATATTCAATGTTGCCGGCATGGTCGGTAATGATGATGGAGACCGGACTCTGTTCGACCGCTCGCGACAACCTGCGCACTTCTTCGCCAGTTCGCTTGCGTTGGGAAAGCAGAAAGGCCATCAGCCACTGCGCACAAACACCCGTGAACCGGCTCATGAATGCCAAATGCAGATCAACTCCCGGCGGCAAAAGAAAGATCCCGCCCATCGTCAGCAGCGAAAAGACCGCGGCGAGCACATAGGGGAAATACCAGCCGCCGACATAAACGGACAAGAGCAGGGGAATGAAATACCAAACCCAGTCGCCAACGCTGAGCGGGAAGAAGAAATCCAAAATTACTCCCCCAGCGGCCAGGAGAGGAAGTACCGCAAATACAACCATCTTATGTTGCCTGGAGGTCATAATCGTATCACGATGACGATGCATTAAGCTTCAGACGTGAAGCAATTAAGATGCCCAAACAACCTAACGCAGATATTTCCAACCCCTTTATAATCAATTCATTATAGCGGCAGACAGCCGTTGCATTATCCCTCTGCCCTGCGCACGCCGGCTGCCATTAGTGCTTGTACCCGAACGGGTTGAATAAGTTTCGACGCAAGTGGCGCCTGACAACTCCCCAACGAAACTGTTCGGCCAATCCGTAAAATCGCAGAAGTCGGCGCAACCTTTTTCCGTGAAATCGCCACGTCGAAAATTTCCTCCGCCATGCCTCCGCTCCTTTTGACGGCTTGAAAGCCAGACTCCGAATTGGGCGCAACCTCGGCCCACTACCCCGGACGAAGGCCGCGGAAGGGAACACAGCGTTCAGGCATGGCAGAACGGGAACTTCTGCCTCTGAAGCATCGAGCCGGGTCGGAGACCGGCGCTCCTGGCGGCAGCATGGCAGAACGGGAGCTTCTGCGGCTGAAGCCGGCATTCCCCGGCTGGCGCACCATCGCGAATCAACACTGCCGATAACACTTGCCAATTCCTTTAATTTGCCTAAAGTGTCCAGCCACTTTTCAATTATGCACTTGAATGGTTTGAACGTGTTTTTGGCGGACGTCCCCGCTCCGGCACCGGCGCAGACGGCGCCACCGCCCGGTTTGCAGTCACTTCTGGCCAGCCCCATCATGCTGCTGGTTTTGATGGGGGTGATGATGTATTTCCTCCTGTTCCGCCCGCAACAGCAGCGCGCCAAGCAGCAGGCCCGGATGCTCGCCAACCTCAAGGCCGGCGATAAGGTCGTCACGTCCGGCGGCATTATCGGTGTCGTCATCACGGTGAAAGACAAGACCGTTTCGCTCCGTTCCGCCGACGCCAAAATGGAAGTCACCAAGTCTTCCGTGACGGACATCCTCGAAGGCGGCGACACCTCCGCATCCTGAACTGGCCATGAGAAGAAACAATTTTGGAAGATTCGTCCTCGTCATCTGCATCATCCTCTGGGCGCTTTATGAGGTGTATCCGCCCACTTCGCGCGATTTGCTGCGGGAATTTTCGCGGCGCGCGGAAAGCAAGGACGCAACGTTCACGAACATTCTGGCGCGCGTCGAGCTCCTGGAAAAGCCCGGAACGAACACCGAGTTCGCGTGCCTGCAGATGGCCGCCGCCACGAACGATCTCCAGCCGTATTTCCCGTTTGTCAACGCGAAGGAGCAGATCTACCCGAACACGTTCATCCTGAACCAGCTTCAGCGCGACGCTTCGGGCCGGATCAAGCTCGGCCTCGATCTGCAGGGCGGCACGTCGTTCCTCGTCTCGATGGACACAAACGTCCTTTACGCGGACACCAACAGCATGCAGTCGCGGTCGGATTTGACGAGCGCGGCGTTGTCGCAGGCGGTGGAGGTGCTGCGCAAACGCATTGACCGTTTTGGCGTGGCCGAGCCGGTCATCCAATCCGCTGGCGGCAACAAAATCCTCATTCAGTTGCCGGGCCTCTCGCCGTCCGACAAGGAAAGCGCCAAGACACAGATTCAAAAGACCGCTTATCTCGAATTCCGAATGGTGCGGGATGACAGTAACGAAATGATTGCGAACCATGAACCAATCCCGCCGGGATACGTTTTGCTCACCCACATCGAACCGCAACCCGGCGGAGCGCCGCCGATAACTGAACAGGTCGTAGTGAGCAAAAAGCCGGTGAACGGCCTGGCGGGTGACATCGTTAAAAGCTCGATGGTCGTGCGCGGCAACCTGGGCGAACCGCAGATTGAATTCATGATGACTGACGATGGCGCAAAGAAATTCGCCAGAACCACGCGCGAGAATGTTGGTCACCGGATGGCGATTATTTTGGACGGCGAACTGTATTCCGCGCCGAACATCCAGAGCCCGATTGAAGGCGGCAGCTGCGAAATTACCGGGTCTTTCACCATTGAACAGGCGCAGGAACTGGCGAATGTCCTGCAAAATCCGCTCAAGGCGCCGGTTAAAATTGACTCTTCCTATGATGTGGATCCGACGCTCGGCAAAGACTCCATCAGCAGCGGCATCCACGCATCAATCTATGGCGTCGTCTTTGTGTCCGCATTCATGCTGGTTTACTATTTTATAGCCGGTCTGGCGGCGAACGTCGCGCTCATCACCAACATCATCATCCTGCTCGGAGTCATGTGTTCTGTCGGCGCCACGTTCACTCTGCCGGGCATCGCGGGCGGTGTGCTCACGGTCGGCATGGCGGTGGACGCCAACGTGTTGATTTACGAGCGCATTCGGGAGGAGCTGGCCAAGGGCAAGTCGCTGCGCGGCGCGATTGACGCGGGTTATGCCCGCGCATTCGGCACGATTCTGGACTCGCACGTCACGACGCTCATCTCGTCCATTATTTTGATCTTTATGGGCACCGGCGAAATCAAGGGTTTCGGGGTCACGCTCACCATCGGTGTGGCGGCGAGCTTGTTTACCGCGCTGGTGGTGACGCGGCTGATATTCAACTGGCTGCTCGACCGCAACTGGCTCAAATCACTACCGATGCTGCATATTATCCGCAGTGCGAAAATCAATTTCATGGGCGCGGCCACACCGCTGTTTATCGCCACGTGGTTGTTCGTCGTTTTATCGCTCGCTTACGGCGGTTTTGGCCGCGGCGGCGAAAAACTATTTGGCGTGGATTTTCTGGGCGGCAACAGCACGACATTCAGTTTCGCTCAAAAATTGGGCGTGGATCAAATTCGCTCTTTGATGACTGGCTTGGGGGAAAAGGACGCGCAAATTCAATATCAAAAGAATGTGGCCAGCGGTACGGAAACATTACGAGTGACGACCACGACCAACACGCCGCCAGAAAAAGTTGAACAAGCGCTTGGCGGACAATTTCCACAGGCGCAGTTCAAGGCCATCGGCCAGCAGCAGGTCGGCGCGACTGTCGGAGCGGAAATCCGCCGCTCGGCTATCATCGCCTGTCTGCTCTCCATGTTTGGCATTCTGGTTTATGTCGCGTTCCGCTACGAATTTTCCTTTGCCGTCGGCGCCATTGTCGGTGTGCTCCACGACGTGTTGCTGGCCATCGGCTGTTACTGCATTGCCAATGCCGTTTCGGGCCGGCAATTCAATGCCACCGTGGTCGCCGCCGTGCTGACCATCATCGGTTTTTCGCTCAACGACAAGGTCGTCATCTTCGACCGGATCCGGGAGAATTTGAAGCTCGGCGTGCGCGGCACGTTCCGGGAAGTCATCAATCAGGCCCTGAACCAGACGTTGAGCCGCACCATCATCACCAGCGGGACGGTGCTGATCGCGACGCTCTGCCTGTTCATCTGGGGCGGCGGGGTCATCAACGACTTCGCCTTCACTTTCCTGGTTGGCATCCTCACCGGCACGTATTCGAGCATCTTCATCTCCAGCGCGTTCGTGTTGTGGTGGCACAAGGGCGAGCGTCCGGCCATCGGCGCGTCGCAGGTGACGATGCAAGGCGCCGCAACGGCCAAGGCCTGAGAAATTTATGATTTATGATTTGGGATTTATGATTGATGATTGCCCGGTGACGAACCGAAGTGCCGGCAAATCATAAATTCTCAATCGTAGATCGTAAATGAGCCCGATTGCAATCACGCCCTGGCATTGGATCGGTTTCATCCTGTGCGTGCTTTTTTTTCTGGCGCTCGACCTCGGCCTGTTTCACCGGCGCGCGCGCGTCGTCAAATTCAAGGAAGCGCTGGCGTGGAGCGCGGTCTGGGTTGCGCTGTCGCTCCTGTTTGCCGTGGCGTTGGGTCACTGGCGCGGGCGGGAGGAAGCCGTTGAATTTGTCACCGGCTATGTCATCGAATTTTCTCTGTCGCTGGACAACATCTTTGTCATGGCGCTTCTCTTTGCCTATTTTCGGGTATCGGAGGAAGCCCGGCATCGCCTGCTTTTTTGGGGCATTCTCGGTGCCCTCGTCATGCGCGGCGCGATGATTGCGCTCGGCGTGACGCTCATCCAGAGTTTCAATTGGATTCTTTACGTCCTCGGCGCATTTCTCATTTTCACCGGCGGCAGGATGTTGTTCACCGGCAATGCCAAGGCGCAGCCGGAGCAAAATTTTGCCATCCGGCTCGCGCGACGGGTTTTCCCCGCGGCCACCGGGGTCGCCGGCCAAAATCAAGCGGCTTCGCCAGGTGCGATTGACCGGTTCGCGCCCGCGCCGCTGCTGCTGGTGCTGGCGCTGGTGGAAATCACCGACCTGATTTTTGCGCTGGACTCCATCCCGGCGGTTTTCGCCGTGACCACGAAGCCGTTCATTGTCTTCACCTCGAACGTCTTTGCCATTCTGGGCCTGCGCTCGCTGTATTTCGTGCTCGTCGGCGCCATCAATTATTTCCGCCATTTGAAAACCGGCCTCTCCGTCGTGCTGGTCTTCGTCGGCGCCAAGATGCTGCTCGATCCGCACGGGCATGAACCGAAATGGTTCCAAATCGAGGTTCCCACGGGCACTTCGCTGCTGGTCGTGGCCGCCATATTCTTGATTTCCATCGTCCTGTCCGCCACCGCCGCCCGGCGGGAGAAAAACAACCACGAATGAACACAAATCAACACGAATTCAAATGAATCGCGATGAAATTCTCGCATTTCAAAGTTTTTCGTGTCCATTCGTGTTCATTCGTGGTTCGATTGAAGAATGAAATTTCGCTGGTCGCTGGCGCCGCCGCAACCATTGCTGGCCGGCCAACTGGCGTCGCAACTTGATATTCCGCCGCTGCTTGCCCAATGCCTGCTTAATCGCGGGTTGAGCGAACCGTCCGCCGTCGCGGATTTTCTCCAGCCGCGGCTGAAAAATCTTGCCGACCCGTTTCAGTTGCCGGACATGGCGAAAGCCGTCGAGCGGCTGCTGCTCGCGCACGAACGCCGGGAACCGCTCGTCATCTTTGGCGATTACGATGTGGACGGCGTGACCTCCTCTGCGCTGCTGTTGGAAGTGCTGGGTAAACTTGGCTGGCAGGTGAACGCCTATCTGCCGAACCGGATGGACGAAGGTTACGGCTTGAGCCGTGACGGCGTGGAGAACTGCCTCAAGCAATTTCCGGCAAGATTGTTG
The DNA here is from genome assembly GCA_050013895.1 of Verrucomicrobiota bacterium. Taxonomy (GTDB): domain Bacteria; phylum Verrucomicrobiota; class Verrucomicrobiia; order Limisphaerales; family UBA11358; genus UBA11358. Next base: position 15,505 of record JBEKEJ010000025.1, read on the forward strand.
ATTGCCGTGGACTGCGGCTCGACCGCCGTGGAAACCATTTCGTGGCTGCGCAAACGCGGCGTGGAGGTCATCGTGCTCGACCATCACCAGGTTTCGTCGTCGCCGCCGGAAGCCGTCGCACTGGTCAATCCGCAGGTCCAACTTCGAACTCCGAACTCCGAACTCCGAACTGCATCCACCGAACTGTGCTCGGTCGGGTTAGCCTTCAAGCTGGCCCATGCCTTGATCAAGCGCGGACGCCAAACCGGTCTGCCGGGCGCCATGGAATTTGATTTGAAGCCGCTGCTGGATTTGGTCGCGCTGGGCACGATTGCCGATCTGGTGCCGCTTACCGGCGAAAATCGGATTCTCGTGTCCGCAGGGCTGGAACGATTGGACAAAACAGGGCGTCCCGGCCTGGTCGCATTGAAGAAAGTCGCTGAATCACCCGCGCCCGTCGGCACGTACGAAGTCGGCTACCAGCTTGCGCCGCGTTTGAATGCCGCTGGCCGGCTCGAAACCGCCGAAACATCGCTGAATCTTTTGTTCGCCCGCAATTTGGCCGAAGCCATGCCGCTGGCGCGAAATTTGGACGCGCACAACCGCGAGCGGCAAAAAATCGAGCGCGCCATCGTCGAGGAAGTCACCGGCGCGGTGCGGTCGAATTTCAACCCGCAAACGGATTTCGTAATCGTCGAAGGCCAATTGCTCTGGCATATCGGCGTGGTGGGCATCGTGGCGTCGCGCGTGTTGCAGGAATTCTACCGTCCAACCATCATCCTGGGCGGCCCCGCGGAAGGGGATGCCGAATGGCGCGGTTCGGGCCGCAGCATTGCCGGTTTCGATCTGGCCGCCGCGTTGCGGGATTGCGCTGATTTGCTGGTGCGCCACGGCGGCCACGCGATGGCGGCGGGGCTGAGCATTCAGCCGGACAAGATCGATGCCTTGCGACAGCGCTTGAATGAACTGGCGCGGCGCGGGTTGAAGCCGGGGGATTTGCAGCCGCCGCTGCGCCTCGATGCCGAGGTCGGGCTGGACGAAATTACTTTGGAATCGCTCGACGAACTGGCGCGCTTGAAGCCGACGGGGCAGGGGAATCCGCCGGTGCAATTTTGCGCGCGCAACCTGGTCCACCAGCGCCCTCTCCAACGCATCGGCGCGGACAAGCAGCACGTGAAAATGTGGGTGACGGACGGCGCCGGCACACTCGAAGCCCTTTGGTGGAACGGGGGCGAAAAATCATTGCCGGTCGGGAAATTTGATCTCGCGTTCGCGCCTCGGATCAATGAATTCAACGGCAATCGCTCGGTGCAATTGAAGGTTTTGAGTTGGCAGACGGCGTAACGTTCCCTCAAATCCGTAAGGCCTTCACATGCAGCGGCTTTTCTTGTTCTCCTTGTGGCAAAAAGAGTGTTGAAAATTCCACAAATAATCCTTGCCAACTTTTGGCGAAGGCCATAAAAGCGGAACTGCTAGTCGGGAAGTTTTAAAACGAATGCAGAAAGCAAAACCACAGTGGCAAATCTGCGGCTTCAGTGGTTGTCTGAATCGAAACTGATAATTCCACGGGAAGGCAGCGCTCGACGCACGCCGCAGACGAGGCGTACCGAAGGCGTTCTTGAGCGGCATGTCTGTGCCGGGTAAGAAGCGCGAGCAATCACGCCCGTTTGCTTGATGGGATGAAGACGCGGGAAAGAAGTAGAACCATGAAATCAATCAAAAGCATCCTCGGCGGTTTGGCAATCCTCGGCGGTTTCATCGGGACATTGAATTTGGTCGTCCACGCCCAGACGACCGCCGGAACAATTCAATCGGTTGCGGCCGTCAATCTGGACGCGCAGGCGGTGCTGGCGCAGGCGCGGGCGCTGGCAGCGGCGGAGCCGGTCTTGGAGCAGAGCGTCCCGGTGACGGCCAACGGTATTTCGGAGGGATTGCCATCGGGAACGTATTGGGGTTTGCAAAACGCCGGACCGCCACTGCCGTTCGACCCGTTCCCTGACTTGCCGGTTTACGTCATTGATCCGGCGAAATTCATCTTCATCATTGATGACCGATCGGTGGATTATGCCGCCCTCCAGGCGCAACAGGCGGAACCGGCCCAAGCCGAAGCCATGGGCCGAAGTATGATGTCGATGAATGTGCCGTTTCCGGGCGATGGCGGCGGTGAGGAGGGAAGCAACTATTACAGCGGGCTCATCGGTGTCAGCATGTTTGACACCAACGCCCTGTGGCTGGAAATCACGAATGTGGACAACGGTCTGTCGTATTTGAACCTGCACAACGGCACCAATCAGGTTTATGCCATCTGGAGCACAACCGATCTGGTGGCGAACTGGCAGGTGGAAACGGAAGTATGGCCGACGAACGGGACGGTGACGCCCTTTACGGTGTGGAATTTGAACCGGCAAAATCTGTTTCTGCGGGCGGAGGACTGGACGGGTGTGACGGAAAACGGGAACACGACGCCGGACTGGTGGTTTTGGCTTTATTTCGGCACCACGGCCTTGTCGGACACCAACCTGGACAGCGGCGGCGTTAACACGCTCCTTCACGATTACACCAATGGCCTTGATCCGAATGTCATCAGCTTTTCGATTGCGGTGACGAATAATTACGTCAACAGCATGAGCGCGCCGGCGCAGTTGAACATTACCGCCGGGACACCCGGCTATTACGCAGTGGCGGTGGATGACACCAATTATGCCGCCGATGCCGGCTGGCAGGCTTACCCGGGGCCAAATATCACGGTGAACCTCGGTGCTGCTGAAGGCTGGCATGGCGTGTGGATCGGGCTGCGAGGGTTGCCCGCCAATGCGACGCAAACCTGGCATTACAAACGGTTGAAGCTGGATTTGACACCGCCGCGACTGGCCGTCACCAGTCCAACCAACAATACCGTCATGCAACCGGTGATTCAGTTGACGGGTTTCAGCCCGGAAGCCCTGTTCAACATCAGTTACGACATCACCAACGCCGTCGGACTGGCTACCAACCAGCAGGTGCTGGTGCTGGATCAGTATTACGACACGAATGTATGGGTGTTCACCACCAACAGATTTCAAGCCTTTGATGTTCCCCTGACCAACGGCGTAAATCTCATCACGCTGCGCGCGACCGATCTGGCGGGCAATGTGACCACCACCAATTTCAGCTTCACACTGGATTATTCCAGCAAAACCAATCCGCCGGTGGTGCAAGTGAACTGGCCGCGAGATGGCATGAAGGTTTGCGGGAATGCTTTCACCTGCGACGGTTGGGTGAGCGACCCGACGGCCACCGTCACGGTTCAGGTGGTGGCCACCAACGGCAACACCAGTGTCCAGAACGCGACAGTGGGGCGGGACGGCCATTTTTGGGCTGAGCGCCTGTCATTGAGCGGAGGCACGAATTATTTGACGCTCACGGCGACGGATGCGGCGGGCAACATGGCCACGACCAACTTCAGTGTGGCGCAGGGCGACATTGGTCTGGCGATTGATTCCGTTTCGGCGGGGCAAACGACCGTGACGGGCGAAATCAGCTCCAGCGACTACACGGTCTGGGTCAACGGCTCGCAAGCAACGAACAATGGCAATGGCACTTGGACGGCACAGATTGCTCCGATTGGGGTGGGCGGT
>JBEKEJ010000026.1:0-19066 GCA_050013895.1 Verrucomicrobiota bacterium
GAAGCATCCGTGCCTGCCGCGATGGAAATGATATTGGTCAGTCCAGCGACCTGCATGGGAAGACTGGCGCGATACGCATTACCACCGTCGCCTAATTGTTGAAATTCATCGTCGCCCCACGCCCATAATTGTCCGTGGCCGTCCAAGGCCAGGGAATGATTGGCGCCCGCGGCGATTGCAACAATATTTGTCAGTCCGGCGACGCGGACAGGGACATCGCTCCGCCATTCAGCTCCACCATCGCCAAGTTGTCCGTAAGAATTGAATCCCCAAGCCCAGACATTGCCGTTGGCATCGAGCGCCAGATTGTGGTCGTCGCCAGCGCAAACGGCCACAACGTTGCTTAACCCTGTGACCTGTGCCGGCATATCCCCCTCAGTCCCGCCCCAGGCCCAAACAGCGCCGTCAGTTTTAAGCGCCAGGGCCCGAATAGCCCCCACCGCCACCGCGATAACGTTGGAAATCCCTGGAACTTGGGTTGGCGAACTTCCAAACCCATAACCACCTCCAGAACCCCAAGCCCACACTGTTCCATCAACTCTGACAGCCAGGGTCAATCCGTATTGGCCATCACCGCCGCCGTTATAACCGTGCGCCGCCAGGGTTGTAATGTTTGTCATGCCAGGCACCGGCACTGGAAGATTAGTGTTGTCTGCATCACCGTCATTACCCACGCCCAGTTGTCCCACATTGTTTTGTCCCCAAGCCCACAGCGTTCCATTTACGTCAAGGGCCAACGAATGGTTCAGGCCGGCGGCGATTTTGACTATATTGGCCAATCCAACCACGTGAACCGGTTGGCTGCTGTCAAGAAAAGTGTAATCCCCCAATTCACCATAATGATTCGCGCCCCACGAAACCACGTCTCCATTGGCGATCAATTCCATGATGCGCTCCCCGCCCATTGCCAACATGACGGGCCTTCCCCCGGCGGTATTCGTCATCCAGGTGAGCGCCTGAATGAACAGGCTGTTGGTCCGCTCACCGATGTTTAGCGTGGCCGGGGTGGCCGTGACAGCAATTGCCCCCGTCACTGTCCCTTCGTATAACCATGAACCAAAAGTCAAATCTTCCCGGCTTTGGATCCAGTACGGCACTCCGGGTTGCGTGTTGTGCAGGAGCAACTGAACGGAATCATTTGACAAGTTGATTGAGAGCCAGAGATTTGTCCCGTAGTCGGGGACGGTATATGACGTTGCGTCATGATAGCCGATTTCACCGACACGGCGGCCGGGTGGAATGGACTGGGCAAAAACAATCGTGACAAAAAGAATCCATGCGAGCGAAATCCGCATCCCTACACCGGCCGTTTTCACAAGTTCCCTTTCATTCCCTTTGCCGATGGTCCCAACGACGCCCCATCGAAGTTCCGTTTTCCTGTCCCCTGTTCGCGCCGCAATTGTGTGGCATCGGTAAATGCGGTCGCGCCATTTTTTGGCAAACACACATTATTTTTTGCGGTTGCGTGATTTTCCGGGGCTGCGGTGGATTGACCAACGGAACACCGGCGAATCTGTGAAATCGTTGCTCCGCCTCTGTCCCGCCGAGGAGATGAATTGTTACCGCGTTCGCGAGCCAGTGAATAGCGCCAAAGACGATTAGCTGGAATGCCTAAACCAATGCAAGCACGGATGAAATTGCGATCAGTAAATCATAGCTCGACCTCCAGAGTTCGTTGCTTGTTGACGGCGGTAATGATGGAGAGAACGGAAAAAAGAGATGATAGGGCGCATCTCAATCTTTGAGCACTTCGACCAGCCGGGTTTGTTAACACCCTGCTTTAGCGGGGTGTCGGCAAAGGTTTGTGTATCCCAGCCGTTTCAACGGTTTCGCAGGGTTGGAAAACCGCTGAAGCGGTTCAAACAGTCTCTCGCCGGCTGGACACCCCGCTAAAGCAGGGTGTTAATGGGATTCTTGCCCTAATGGATTGCTTTCGCTCGCATAACCCCTCAAAGATTGAGATGCGCCCGAGATGGAATTGAGCCAAATCGCACATTGACTTTGCGGTGAAATTCATTAAAAATTCAGATATTCGGACAAAATTGTTTCTTATGAAACTGGCGGCACCCCGGCGAGAATTCATTTTTCCGGAGCGGCTGGGGGTTATCGTCCGGGACGCAAGAAATGACCAGGCGCACGAAGGGTGAGCGCTGGACGAGGGAAGGCAACTGAGCATGATTGCTTATGGAATTATGCATACGAACTTCGCAAATAATGATCGGAACCACCGGTTGGGCTTCACGTTGATTGAACTTTTGGTGGTCATCGCCGTCATCGGCATTTTGGCCATGATGCTGTTGCCGGCCCTGGCGGGGACCAAAGCGAAGAGCCTCAACGCCGCTTGCATGGCCCAATTGCGGCAAATCGGTGCCGGCACGGCGGTGTATGCCGCCGAGAATAACGATTACGTCGTTTCGGCGCGTAATGGGGGTGGAGGCGCGTTTAATCAAAGGGCCATAAACCCGCCGCAAGCGGCCTCGCTAGCCACCGTTAATTTGGACCCGACCAAGACCAACACCCCAAGCGTCTGGTGCTGTCCTTCCATCCCCGACTATGAGAACGCCACTCTGCCTTTTTGGTACGCAAGTGTGGGGCAATGGCTGATTGGCTATTCGTATTTTGGCGGCATTACAAATTGGATTGACAGCGCCTTCGTTGGCGGCACCTTTGGTTACAGCCCGCTGAAATTGACCGCCGCCCACGGCTCGTGGGTTCTGGCGGCGGACTGTATAGAGAAGTACGTGAATGGCGGTGCGGCGGCACAAAGTTTTGGTATTGGTGCTTCGCTCAGTGTTCCCCACCAGCGGTTGGGAGCCAAATACCCCGACGGCGCCAATGAAGTGTTGGTGGATGGCTCGGTGCCCTGGGTGAGGGTTGAAAACACCTACGAACTCACTGAATTCAGCCCAACCTATGCACATGACTACTTTTATCAGAGCGAACTGCCCCCTGCTTTCACCAAGTATACCCTCCCTCTGCTCAGCTTTACGGCTTTCCGTCAAGGTAATTAGACTGGCACGGAAATGACTGGTTACAAGAAAGGACCGGACGAATGAAATGCAGGCGACGGACGGTGGAAGATAACAGGGCATGATTGTTTATGGAATTATGCAGACGAACTTCGCAAAAAAGGATCGGAACCACCGGTTGGGCTTCACGTTGATTGAACTTTTGGTGGTCATCGCCGTCATCGGCATTTTGGCCATGATGCTGTTGCCGGCCCTGGCGGGGACCAAGGCGAAGAGCCTCAACGCCTACTGCATGACCCAATTGCGGCAAATCGGCGCCGCCATGGCGGTATATGCCGCGGAGAATAATGATTATGTCGTTTCGGCGCGCAATGGAGGTGGAGGCGCGTTTAATCAAAGGGCCTTAAATCCGCCACAGCCGGCGGCAGCCGCCGTTTTCTTAGATACGACCAACGCCGCGAAAGTCTGGTGCTGTCCATCCATCCCAGACTATGCCTACGACCTGCCTGTTTATCAACCCAGTCAAAACCAATGGCTGATTGGTTATTCGTATTTTGGCGGCATTACCAATTGGATTGACAGCGCCGGCAACTGCTTCGGTTATAGCCCGTTCAAATTGACGTCGGCCCACGGCACGTGGGTTCTGGCCGCGGACTGTATAAACCATTTCATTAATGGCGGTGGCGATTCTTTTGGTATTGGTAATTTGAACAGTGTTCCCCACCAGCGGCTGGGAGCCAAATACAGATACCCCGACGGCGCCAATGAAGTGTTGGTGGATGGCTCGGTGCTTTGGGTGAGGGTTGAAAACACCTACGAACTCACTGAATTCACCGCGTCCTATGAACACGACTTCTTTTATCAGAGTGAACTTCCCCCGTTCTTAACCGCGTTTCGCCTCACAAGGCTCGCTTGGGCGGCTCAAATAAAGTAGAGTCGTGCGGAAATATCTCGATACAAGAAAGGACCAAACGAACGAAAGGCAAGCGATGGACGACGGAAGACAGATGGAAATGATTACCAACAGATTAAGGCGTATGAACTTCGCAAAAAAGGATCGGAACCACCGGTTTGGCTTCACGCTGATCGAACTCTTGGTCATCATTACCATCATCGCCCTTTTGGCCACGATGCTGTTGCCGGCCCTGGCGGGGACCAAGGCGAAGAGCCTCAACGCCTACTGCATGACCCAATTGCGGCAAATCGGCGCCGGCATGGCGGTGTATGCCGCGGAGAATAACGATTACGTCGTTTCGGCGCGCAATGGGGGTGGTGGCGCGTTTAATCAAAGGGCCATAAACCCGCCGCAAGCGGCCTCGGCAGGGCTCGTTTTTTTAAATCTGACTACGAACCACACCCCAAGCGTCTGGTGCTGTCCATCCATCCCCGACTATGGCAACGGTCTGCCTTCTTATCAAGCAGGTCAAGGGCAATGGCTGATTGGCTATTCGTATTTTGGCGGCATTACCAATTGGATTGACAGCGCCTTCACCAGCGGCACCTTGGGTTACAGCCCGGCAAAATTGACCTCAGCCCACGGCACGTGGGTTCTGGCGGCGGACTGTATAGACAAGTACGTGAATGGCGGCGACGCTAACTATAATTTTACTATTGGTTTTTCACCCGGTGTTCCCCACCAGCGGATGGGAGCCAAGTACCCCGACGGCGCCAATGAAGTGTTGGTAGATGGCTCGGTGTCTTGGGTGAGGGTTGAAGATACCTACGAACTCACTGAATTCAGCTCGAGCTTTGAACACGACTTCTTTTACCAGAGCGAGATTCCCCCGGTGTTCAATCAGTTTCGCCTCCCGCATCTCGCCTTCACGTATCAAAACCCTTAGCGGCGCGCGGAAATAACTGGAAACCGGAAATCAAAGAGATTGCACAATAGAAGCCATGGGTAATTCCCGTAGGCGTCGGAGCGGCCACGTCCAGTTTTCCGCGCGGGGTTATGAAATCATGCTGGCCCGCATTCTTCAGAATGCTGGATGAGGTCGTCGGCATTGGACCGGAAGCGGGGAAATACTCAAGCACAGGAAGGACAAAATCAAAACCTTGGCCCGCGGCAACCCTTTTTTCTATTTGTCACCCTGCGCGGGTTTCCTTGATCATGGGTTCAACCCATGAGCCGAAGATCGAGTAAAAAATCCCTTGTCGCGCGTTCGAGCGGGGGCGTTTCGCCGGCCGGTGAAATGCCGGGAGCGGCAGACTGCCGCCCGTTGGAATCCGAAGGCCGTCCGGCGGGCTGGCCTGACCGCTGGGCGGTCCCCGGCGTATGCATTTTCCTGGCGGTGGCCGTCTGGATGGTCTTCGGCCAGACACTCCGTCATGGGTTTGCCAATCTCGACGACAAGGAATATGTGTATGAAAACCTGGAAGTCGCCCGGGGCCTGACGCTCCAGGGAATTGTCTGGGCCTTCACCCACGTCTATGCCTCGAACTGGCATCCGCTCACCTGGATTTCCCACATGCTCGACTGCCAGTTGTATGGATTGAACCCCGGCGGACATCATCTCACCAATGTCCTGCTCCACATGGCGGCGGCGATCCTGCTGTTCCTAGTGCTGCGGCGGATGACGGGATTCGTGTGGCGCAGCGCGTTTGTGGCGGCGGTGTTTGCGATACATCCGTTGCGGGTGGAATCGGTGGCGTGGGTGTCGGAACGCAAGGACGTGCTCAGCGGCGTGTTCTTCATGCTAACGCTCTGGGCGTATGTCCGGTATGCCCAAAGACGGTCGAGAGTTCAGCCGTCTTCGCTGCGCTTCGCCGCGCCGGGGCATCGAGAATCGAGTGCCGGCGGCGGCAGTTTGTCCCTCGACCCTCGACTTTGGACCCTCGACTATGGTCTGGTGGTAATGTTTTTTGTGCTGGGCCTGATGTGCAAGCCGATGCTGGTGACGCTGCCCTTCGTATTGCTCTTGTTGGACTACTGGCCGCTGAATCGCGTGGCGAATGTAACCAGTGCGACGGTCACAGACCGCCGCTACAGAACCCATTTCCCGATTGCACGGCGGCTGATTATTGAAAAATTGCCCTTGTTCGGACTGGCCGCCGCATCGTGTGCGGCCACGCTTTTTGCCCAGACAGAGGCCATCCAGCCGTTCGAGGCCCTGTCCCTTCCCTTGCGCGTGGGTAATGCCTTGATCTCCTATGTGACCTATTTGGGCCAGATGTTCTGGCCGTCGGGCCTGGCGGTTTTCTACCCATTTGCGGCCGGGGGCGTTGGGGTTTCAAGAGTGGTGCTGTCCCTGGTGGTGTTGGCCGGCATTTCCGCGGGCGTATTTGTCCTGCGCCGTCAGCGCCCTTATCTTCTGACCGGCTGGCTGTGGTATCTGATCATGCTGGTGCCAGTGATCGGGATGGTTCAGGTGGGAGGGCAGGCGCTGGCGGATCGCTACACCTATCTGCCGCAGATCGGAGTGTATGTGATGCTGACGTGGGCGGTGGATCTGTGCGCCGGCTGGCGACACCGCCGGGTGGCGCTGGGCGGCGGGGCGGCGATCATCCTCATGGCTTTGATTTTCTGCGGTCGGGCGCAGACGGCTTATTGGCGGAACAGTGAATCGCTGTGGACTCACGCGCTCGCCTGCACGACTGACAATTGGGTTGCCCACAACAACCTCGGCAACGCGCTGCTCAAAAACGGCGCTGTGGACGAAGCGATTGCGCAGTTCCAAAAGGCGCTGGAAATTAAACCCGACTACGCGGTGGCCCACTACAACCTTGGCAATGCGCTGCTCAAACGGGGAAGCGTGGACGAAGGGATGGCTCACTACCAAAGGGCGTTGCAAATCAAACCCGACTACGCGGTAGCCCACAACAATCTCGGCAACGCGCTGCTCAAAAACGGCGCTGTGGACGAAGCGATCGCCCATTTCCAAAGTGCGCTGCAAATCAAACCCGATTACGCGGACGCCCACTACAACCTGGGCCTCGCGCTGTTCAAAAAGGGCGCGGTGGACGAAGCGATGGTTCAATACCAAAAGGCGCTGGAAATCAATCCCGACAGCGCAGAAACCCACTACAACCTCGGCAACGCGCTGCTCCAAAAGGGCGCGGTGGACGAAGCGATCACTCAATTCCAAAGAGCGCTGCAAATCAAACCCGACTACGCGGACGCCCACTACAACCTGGGCAACGCGTTGCTCAAAAAGGGAAGCGTCGACGAAGGGATGGCTCACTACCAAAGGGCGCTGGAAATCAATCCCGACCACGCGTTAGCCCACAACAATCTCGGCAACGTGCTGTTCGAAAAGGGCAGTGTGGATGAAGCGATGATTCAATACCAAAAGGCGCTGGAAATTAATCCCGACAGCGCGGAAGCCCACTACAACCTCGGCAACGCGCTGCTCCAAAAGGGCGCGGTGGACCAAGCGATCACTCATTTCCAAAGGGCGCTGCAAATCACACCCGACTACGCGGAAGCCCACTACAATCTGGGCAACGCGCTGCTTAAAAGGGGAAGCGTGGGCGAAGCGATTGTTCAATACCAAAAGGCGCTGCAAATCAGACCGGACCACGTGCAAACCCTGAATAACCTGGCATTGGTGCTGGCAACCTGTGCCCAGGCTTCGCTGCGCAACGGCCACCAAGCGGTGGCACTGGCGCAACGGGCAAACCAACTTACGGGTGATGGCAATCCAGCCGTGCTGGGCACCCTGGCCGCCGCCTGCGCCGAGGCCGGGCGCTTTCCCGAAGCGGTGGAAACCGCGCAACGCGCCCTGCAACTGGCCGGGACGCAGTCCAACCCTGCGCTGGCCGAGGTCCTTCGATCACAGTTGAAGCTCTATCAAGCAGGCATCCCGTTCCATGTGCACTGAGCAAACACCTGAGGATGTCTCCCGACCATTGACATACATTTGCCAGCCGGACCACCTGCTTGAAATGCCGTTTGATCGTGTCAGGCCTGGGGAACACGCCTGCCCACAAACCCTACCCATCCCACAAGCGCACCTCGATTCGGTTCCATTGCCCGTTCACCCGGATGCCAGCGGAAAGGAGGGGCCTTGGCCTCATGCGCCATCAAGTTTAAACACACAGGGCAGTTCGCAGGGACGGTTGGCAGGCGATTGCCAGGCGGCAGGAAGGCTGATCACAGTTCCGCCCGCGGGATCCGGGCGCCAGGACAGAGATTCGCTGGTTCCGAGCATCCTGACGGTTGCTCCTGGCGCGAGTTTGACGTTGTGGAGCACCAGTTCGTCGCCCGGCCATTGCAAGGCGATGGCATAGGTGATCGCACCGAGATTGCTGTGGGTGAAGCGCAGGTTATCGCCGTCTTTCCAGCCGTCGCCGGAAAGCGCATGGGTATTGAAGATGGCTTCGCCATTGGTTTTGAGCCAGGCGCCGGTGTATTGGAGGGCGGCGATGGCTTTGGGATGGAAAAGGCCGGTGACACCAGGCCCGATGCCCACCATGAAATTGCCCCCCTTGGCCACGATATCCACCAGGTTGTTGACGATCCAAGCCCCGTCTTTGTATTTGCTGCCGTCGGGTTCATAGGCCCAAATGCCGTCTCCGGCCAACGGATAAATGACCATCCAAGGCATGTCGGTGGTCGCCTTGCCGGGGGGAATGGCTTGTTCGGGCGTGTAGTAGTCGCCGTAGTTGCCGATGGCGCGGGCGCGAAACATCACATCGGGCTGGAGCCGGCGGACGATTTTCATGGTTTGGCGCACGTCCAGCCAAGCGGTCTTGTCATAGTATTGGTCGAGGCAAATGGTGTCAATCTTGCCATATTGCGTGAGCAATTCGGTAAGCTGCTTCCGGGCGCGCATGACAAAATGGAACCATTGGTCGGGGTGCGCGATTTTATCAACGCGATCGTGCAACGGGTGGTCGGCAAAGGGGCGGAAATCAGCATCATACCAGTCAGGCCAGGAGAAATAGAGGTCAATCTTGATGCCGTGGCTGTGGGCGGCGTCGGTCACTTCCTTGACGATGTCGCGGTGATACGGGCTGTCCATGATGCTGTAGGCGAAGTCGCAGTCCTCGATTTTCGGTTCCGGGCTGTTGGTCCAGTTGACGCGGCGGAGCACATGAGTGTGGGTGTCAAACATGGAGAAACCATCATGGTGTTTGGTGGTAAAGGCGACGAGTTTGACGCCGTTGGTCTGGAACAAGTCCATCCAGGCGTTGGCGTCGAAGTTGGTGGGATTGAAGGTCTTGTAGAATTGCTGGTAAGCCTGCCGTTGCTCGTTGTCCAGCATGGGATGGCCGCCGTCCGCTCGGACGAAGGGCCAGGAGGCGTTACACCCATAGCCGAGCATTGAATAGACTCCCCAGTGAATGCGAACGCCGAATTTCATCTGCCTGAAGGCGGCGCGGGAGGCCTCGGGCGCCTGGCTGTAATCGGGGTTGGGCGTATCTTCGATGTAAGACCTGACGTATTTGTAATGTGTGTCAGCGAGGGGCAGTTTGACGAAGTTGTGAAAGACCAGTGGGGCCCTGTTGTCGCCGACGAATCGGAAGGGCGACCCGCCGATGATCTGGTCGCTGGTGATGGTGGGACACCAGTATTTTTCGATGTGCCACGTCATCAAGTCCGTCCCGGTGAAGTGATCCACATACGGTTTTTGTTGCGGATCATACATGGTGTCGGTCAAGTCGCGCATCAGGACGACGTTCTGGCCTTGGTAAACCATCTGGCGGATGCTGAAAGAGCGGTTGACGATGCACATGTTTTCATGAACGCCCATGACAATCACGTTGGTAATGCCGCGCTGACGCATCAGATAGAAGGCTTCCGCGCTGTCGGTGATGGCGTCGCCTTCCTTGATCTTGAGGAAATCATTTTCATGGGTCCAAGGCCACGGCCCAACGGTCTGCGGCGGGGTCCGCGGGTCGTCGGTGCAGCCGCCGTCCGAATCATCAATTGGCAAGGGCGCTTCCCGGGTCAGATCCAGCGGGCAGGAGCCTTTAAGGGGAATCGTTGTTTCAACGTGCGGATCCGCCTGCGCCAGTTTGCGCCCGGGCGTGCCTTCGTAATATTTCATCGTGTCGCTGGGGCAGTGGATGATCAGGACGCCGCGCCGGCGCAGTTCGGTAATCACGTCGTTCATGCGGGGCGCCATTTCCGCCACCCGGGCGGTCGCACCGTTGCACCAGTGCTGGTTCCACATGTCGCAGATGACCACGGCGGTGCGGGACGGCTCCCACCGGACATGGTTGGTCACCTGTTCCCATTGGTCCACGCCGGTGTCCAATTTTTGCAGCCGGCGCATATCCAATTCCAACATCCCGGACGGCGGCGCGGCAACGGCGCAAAACGGAGTGATGGCGGTCAGACCCAAGAATAAAATGGCGCGCGGCCATTGGCTGCGAAAGACTTTCATAGGACGATGGTTGAATTGTTCAATACATCTCGTTGGTTCATGTTTACAGTATGGGAAAGCGCAAGGCGCGTCTTGGTAATGCGGGCGGAATAACCTGTGATTTAGGGCGGTGGTGCCTCAAGGCCATTCCGCTACCGGTTCCGGCCAGAAATTTGGACTGCCCGAAGACATTCAACCCGGCGAGCCGCCCGCGCCCCTTCCTGGCGCGAGACGCTGCCTGATCCGGGTTTGCTCTTTGCAGTGAGTCGCAGACGAGCCCGCATTCGTTACAGACACCAGAATGGCCACCTAGCGAGTGTATCGTGTCTGGCTCGGCTTGTGCGTCATGTCTCATTGCTCGGGATGGGTTGTAAAATCGGGTTGGCCTGGATTTTTCAGAAACTGGATGAGGCCGGCGGCGTTGGACCGAAAGCAGGGAAAAGCTCAAATACAGGGACAGGAAAAATCAACGTCCGGGCCGGCGGTGACCTTTTTTATTTGTCACCCTGCGCGGGTTTCTTTAATCATGGGCTCAACCTCGTGAGCCGGAGATCGCAGAAAAGAGCCGCCGCCGCGCGTTTCCGCGCCCCGGTTTCGCCGGCGGGTTGGACTGACCGCTGGACGGTCCCCGGCGTCTGCCTATTTCTGGCTGCCATTATCTGGTTGGTCTTCGGCCAGACGCTGCGGGACGAGTTTGTCTACGACGACGAGGATTATGTGTGGGGAAACCCGGAAGTCGCCCGGGGTCTGACGTTCCAAGGGATCGTTTGGGCCTTCACCCACGTCCATGCCTCCAACTGGCACCCGCTGACCTGGATGTCCCACATGCTCGACTGCCAGTTGTATGGATTGAACCCCGGCGGCCAATTGAACCCTGGCGGCCATCATCTCACCAATGTCCTGTTCCACACGGCGACGGCGATCCTGCTGTTCCTGGTGCTGCGGCGGATGACGGGATTCCTGTGGCGCAGCGCGTTTGTGGCAGCGGTGTTTGCGATCCATCCGCTGCGGGTGGAATCGGTGGCGTGGGTGTCGGAACGCAAAGACGTGCTCAGCGGCGTGTTCTTCATGCTGACCCTTTGGGCGTATATGCGGTATGCCCAAAGACGGTCGAAAGTCGAGCCGTCTTCGCTGCGCTTTGCCGCGCCGGGGAGTCGAGAGTCGGGTGCCGGCGGCGGCAGTTTGGCCCTCGACCCTCGACTTTGGACCTTCGACTACGGTCTGGTGTTGTTGTTTTTTGCGTTGGGCTTGATGTCCAAGCCGATGCTGGTGACGCTGCCCTGCGTATTGCTCTTGCTGGACTACTGGCCGCTGCACCGGGTGCCCGCCGATGCCGCCACCCAACCGGTCTTCCGGCTGGCAGGCCGGCTGGTGCCGAGGCGTCTGGTTTTTGAAAAACTGCCGTTGTTCGGACTGGCCGCCGCCTCGTGTGCGGTCACGCTTTTTGCCCAGGCGGGGGCCATCCAGCCATACAGGAACATGCCCCACTCCTTGAGCGTGGGGAATGCCTTGAACTCCTATGTGACTTATGTGGAGCAGATGTTCTGGCCGTCGGGTTTGGCGGTCTTATACCCTTTTCGGGTCGATGGCGTTGAGGTGGCCGGCGTGGCGCTGTCGCTGGTGGTATTGGCCGGCATTTCCACGATCATTTTTGTCCTGCGCCGCCGTCGCTATCTTCCGGTCGGCTGGCTGTGGTATTTGGGGATGTTGGTACCGGTGATCGGATTGATTCAGGTGGGAGGGCAGGCGCGGGCGGATCGCTACACTTATCTGCCGCAGATCGGCTTGTATGTGTTGCTGACCTGGGCGGCGGCGGATCTGTGCGCCGGCTGGCGTCACCGCCGCGTGGTGTCGGGCGGCGGCGCCACGATCGTCCTCCTGGCCTTGATTTTCTGCGCGCGCGCGCAGGCCGCTTATTGGCGAAACAGTGAATCGCTATGGACTCACACGCTTGCCTGCACGTCTGACAACTTTACTGCCCACTACAACCTCGGCAACACGCTGATCAAAAAAGGCAAGGTGAACGAAGCGATGGCGCATTACCAGATGGCGCTGCAAATCAAACCCGACAGCGTGGAAGCGCTCGATGGCCTTGGTACCGCGTTGTTCCAAAAAGGCAAGGTGGGCGAAGCGATCTCCTATTACCAAAGGGCGCTGGAAATCGAACCCGATCACGTGGTAGCCCACGTTAGCCTCGGCAACGCGCTTTTCCGAAAGGGCAACGTGGCCGAAGCGATCGCGCATTACCAAAGGGCGCTGCAAATCAAACCCGACCATGTTGAAACCCAAAATAATCTGGCATTGGTGCTGGCAACCTGTCCGCAGGCTTCGCTGCGCAACGGCAAACAAGCGGTGGCACTGGCGCAACGGGCGAATCAGCTCACGGGCGATGCCAATCCAGCCATGCTGGGCACCTTGGCCGCCGCTTACGCCGAGGTCGGGCGCTTTCCCGAGGCAGTGGAAACCGCGCAGCGCGCCCTGCAACTGGCCGAGAGTCAGTCCAACGCTAAAGTGGCTGATGCCCTTCGATCACAACTGAAGTTCTATCAAGCAGGCCTTCCATTCCATTACCCTGCACAAACACCTGAAAGCGGTCCTCATTGACCATGCGAGGGCGATCCCGCGCCCGGACGAGATTGCCGTTGATGCATTTCGCGATAATTCGACGGCGTGCAACCGTAGGCTTTCTTAAAAATGTGATGGAATTGCGAAAGATCCTCGAACCCCGCCTCAAAAGCGACCGCAATGACCGATTTGTCCGTGTTGATCAGCAGCCGGACGACGTGCTCGAGGCGCAAGGTTCTGATATAGCGGCGCCTTGACTTTCCTGTCACCCGCCGGAATAAATCGGTAAACTGGCGTCGGCTCAAATGAACGGATTTGGCCGCATCCGCGAGGGTTTCCGGACGGAAAAGGCGCGATTTCAAATGCAGCGCGTAATGGGCGACACGTTCCATGCTGTCACTGCCCGCTTTGAACACCAGCGTGCGCCGATTCTGGCGCTCGGCTATGCGCAAGGTGCGCACCGCAAGGTCGATGAGCCGCGATTTCAAAATCACCTTCCAACCCAGTTGCCGCGCGTCCGACTCGAAAAGCATCTCGCGGAAAAGCGAGCGGATGGGAGCCGCCTGGTGCAAGTCCGGCCTTCTCAAGTTCAGCAGCACGATGCCGGGAGGGGCTGCCAGCCGTTCCGTCAGTTCCTTGTCCAGCAGATGTGGCTGGTAATGAACGACGTAATTGGTCACCGGAGCCAGCGGCACGTCGCGTATCCGGTGCGGCACGCCCGCGGCGATATGGAAAAGCATACCCGGCATGGTCGCGTAGCGCCGCCCGGCCACATCCCAATATGCCCGCCCATGGATCACTAAATGGAATTTGGAATATGAGTTCTTCAGTTCGCCGAAAAAGCCGGGCCCATGCCGGCTTTCGAAAACCACCAGGCCATGTTCAGGCAGCGTGACCTGTTTTGGGCGGACCACCAGCCTCTCCGGGTCGTTGTCCGGAGGAGTCGTTTGGGCCGATGTCTCCACAGGCTTGCGGGATGGCCGTTGCATGCGTTCAACATGGTGAAATTACCCTCGCCCAGGCAATCCAATTCATTTGACGCGGCTTCATTCTTTAGAGTCATCTGAAGTGATGGTCCGGGGCCGAAGTGAACTTGTGCAGTCGGCACTTGCGATTCTGCGAGGACGGTTTAGGTTGCTCCCCGTGTTTGTCAGGCTCGTCAAAAATGTTGTGCTGATGGCACTCATCGCGACCACCGGCGCGCATTGGGCCGCGCTGCAATCGGTCGCGTGGACAGCGATGTTCGCGGACAATTTGCGCACGCACTCGCTGTGCGAAGCCGTGGCCCGCACATTTGACGGCAAATATCCCTGTCCCATGTGCAAAGCCATCGCCACCGCCAAAAAATCCGAAAAGAAAGGCGAGTTCGCACTCAAAATGCAGAAGCTGGAATCTCCTCCCGCGAAGGGAAATCCGGTTTTGATTGCGCCTCCGAGTTTCCAACTTTTGCCCCAGGTGAATTTCTTCGCCGGTTCGCTCGCGCGAAAACCGCTGACACCGCCGCCACGCGGATTATTCGCCTGATTCATTTTGTGAATTGGGAGGGACGGCGTGTTGCCATCCCAACCTTAAAAGTAACGGGTCGGTGACACGCCGACCCTCCAAATAATCTCTGAGAACGCGGTGTCGCCGTTCCGCAACTTTTGAATCTTGAAAATGAAAAATGGAAGAAATACTTCAGCAGCAGCAATAATGAGTTGTGGTTTGCTGGCGGGAATGCTCGCGCCGAGCACGGTTCACGCTTGCGCGTGCGGGTGCGGTGTTTTTGACGTGGGCACAAGTTCGATGTTTCCGACGGGCGGAGGCGGAATGGCCTTCCTGCAATATGACTATCAGGACCAGAACCGCAACTGGAACGGTACGTCGCAAGCGCCGGCGGCAAACAATGGCGACAGGGAAATTCAGACCCATTTTGTCACGTTTGGATTGCAGTATATGCTCAATCAGAGTTGGGGCGTGCAACTTGAAGTGCCTTATGATTATCGCCATTTCAAAACGGATGACGGCAGCGGCAACATCATATCGCGCAACTGGAGCCAGCTGGGGGACATCCGGCTGGAAGGCATTTACACGGGATTTTTCGCGGACATGTCCGCCGGCCTGACGTTCGGGTTGAAGCTGCCGACGGGCAATCATTCTTTCGATTCCGATGTCGTTGATCGCGACACTCAAATCGGCACGGGCAGCACGGACATTTTGCTGGGCGGCTTTTATCGCGGCAATATCACAAAAGATGAGAAATGGGACTGGTTCGCACAGTTGGAACTGGATGTGCCGGCGCTGGTTCAAGATAAATATCGGCCGGGCGTCGAACTCGAGGCGGCGGCGGGAATTGATTACAAGGGATTATCGCTCGGTCGCGCGAGAATATCGCCGGTGGCGCAGGTGATCTTTTCCGAACGGACCAGTGACAGCGGCGCCGCCGCCGACTCCGGCAACTCCGGCTACCAGCGCATCCTGCTTTCACCGGGAATCGAATTTCACGTTCATCCGGTGAAGATATACGCGGACGCGGAATTTCCCGTTTACCAAAATTTCACCGGCAATCAATTGGCCGCGCCGGTGCTGTTCAAGGTGAGCGTGAGCTACATGTTTTAGGCAAGCCGGCCACCTGGGCGACGCCGTATGGCATTTGAACCTGGCTGCGCAGCCCCGTGCGGACCTGCCGGCGGCGTTGACACAACGGGGAATCAACTTGTTCCTCACAATCGCGTTCACGCCGCAGTCATGTGACGCTCTTAAGGTGGGAAAAAATGCGCGCGACAAACACAAGCGCATCAAACGGTTTGACGATGTAATCGGCGGCGCCTAGTTCAAGGCAACGCTGCCGGTTTCCCTCGCACAAACGCCCCGAAACAAAAACGACCGGGATATGACACAGGTGTAGATCCTGTTTCAAGCGACGGCACAGTTCCAGACCATTGATGTCCGGCAAATCAATGTCCAGCGTTATCAAATCAAACTCTCCTTCCCGTGCCAGACGCATTCCTTCCGCCCCGGTTTTGGTGCCGACAGCCTCGCAACCCGCCCGTTTCAACAGGTATATCATCGTCTCTGAAACTGCCGGTTGCTCTTCTATGATCAGAATTTTGGGTTGAACGGGAGTCACGCTCATGGTGCAGCCTTTCATTCCCCCGGTTGACCATGCCGGGCCAGTTTTTCGCGGATGGCGTTGCGGACAAATTTGGAGCGGTCCGAATCTTCCTTTCTGGCACCCTGATCCAGGCGCGTCAGAAGCATCCCCGGCACCCAAACCGCCAGCAATTTGCCCTTCGGCTTTTTCCCTGCGCTACGCTTCATCGCGTGGTGTATATATATTCAATCTATATTCACGTCAACAATTTTTGGTTTTTTCCAACAAAGCGGTATGAATGAATGGTTATGCCTGATCAGCGCGCACCGGGTCAAGAGTTGCGGCCCATCGCCGTGGACAAAGAATTCCTCCGGGGATTGGACGCTGGGCTGTCACCAGCCGGTGACCGGAACTGTTCGCAATTCATCCGGGACGCCATCATTGAAAATGATTACGCGCGGATATTTCCATTTCCAAGGAGCCGGCTTTGCCGCCGCATCGGATGGGAAAGGGCAGGGAGGCTTTCGCCGGGAGCCGTTATCCGGTCCGCCGCCCGTCCGAATATGTTGCATGAGAAGGCCGGTTCAAAAAAGGCGCGGTTTCAAAACGGAAGCCCGGCTTCAGGCAAAAGTCTCGCTTTTTCATTGCCCCCTGCCGATTAACCTGGTTGAGCTGTCCCTCTTTTGCCAGTTTCGCCTCTCTAAAGCTTCCTCCGGCCGGCCATTGCGTCCTCACTGTCGTTACTTGACATTGTGAAAGCCGGAAAAGACGATTCGGGCGACAGCCGCCAAGGAGGTGGGGATGAAGAATCCCGCTGAAAAAACGGCTGTCCGCCCGAATCAAAATCCGTCCTGCCCCTGTCCGCGAATGCCAGATTAATGCAGGCAGCGGGCCTCAAATTTAAAAGAACCCCCTGGCCATTTCCGCGCCGTAATGGAATCCGCCTTCATCCTCATAACCAACCGGCACCTGGGACTCCATCGCCCCACACATCTTCGTGACGATGCGGACCGGCAACCCGCTCCTATGCCCTGCCTTCCTCACAATGTTACTGTCAGGTGTCGGAGGCATCGTTTGGTCAACGCATCCTGTCGCTAATTCCTTGCCAGTAACCATGTTGCGAAGATAGGTGGAAAGACGGCAGTGTGCTTTCCATTTATTGGCAACAAATAAACAAAAATTGCGATTTGGTGCGAGGTTGGGACGGGTGGTGAGAAGAATATCGCCACGGGTTTTCAAGCATGGCGGAAATTTCGCACTTTTCACTTTGCCGTTTCGGCCAACCTGCCCTCCGCATGATTTTGAACTGGGCGAGGAAGGAAGAAAAGAGTTTTGAGACAGCCTCCGCTGCGCTGTCCCCGCGCCGTTCAGGCGCGGAGCCGACCCGAGGCGCGCGTCCATATCCTCGCACAATTCGTTCCACCCGCTGAACGTCCACCCTCCGCAGTACTGCTATGGAGGACGGGCGGGCGGAGACAGCGCAGCGCGCTGTCTCTACCACCGCTTTCACACGCCCTGCTTCGGAATCCGGGTTTAATGTTCCCATCGCGCTGTTTTGAGATGGGAAAAAATTCTTTGCAAGAAAGCCGAAGCGTCGAACGGTTTGTCAATGAAATCGGCGGCGCCCAGCTCAAACGCGCGCCGGCGATTATCTTTGTTCCCATGACCGGAGACGAAGATGATTGGTGTCCGGGTGAAACGAAAGTCCTGCTTCAGCCAGGCGCACACCTCAAAGCCGTTCTTTTCCGGCAGGTTGACGTCCAATATGACGAGATCAAATTCCTCTTTCTGCGACAGCCGGATCCCGTCCATGCCCGTCTGTGCGCCGACAACCTCAAATCCGGCTTGTTCCAGAAGAAACGTTATCGCGGTCAAAATTTCCGACTGATCTTCGACGACGAGAATTTTCGATTTGACGGTGATTCTCATTTTTTGACGGCAGCCCCATGGCGCAGCAGCTTTTCCAAAATGGCATTGCGAATGAACCTGGAGCGGTCCGAATCTTCTTTTTTGATGCCATCGTCCAGACGCGACAGCAACGTTTCGGAAACCCAAATTGAAAGCAGTTCCCCATTTTGTTTTTTCCCCGCCCGCTTCATGGATTGGGTGTATATATCCAGTCTATAAATCTGTCAACAAAAAAATTTGATTTTTTTCTGCGGCAAAACGGTGTATAGAAATTGTGTGCCAAATCAACGCGCCGCAGGTCAGAAACTGTTGCCGATCGCAGTGGATGAAAAATTCCTGCGCGAGCTGGACGCCGGGCTGGCACGCGCGGGTTACCGGAACCGCTCCCAGTTTATCCGCGACGCCATTGTCGAAAAATTGACGCGCGCCGGCATTGCCATGCCCAGGGAATTGGCGCTGCCGCCGCATCGCATCGGCAGAAGCATGAAGGCGCCATATCCTTATCCGGCGCATCGGGCGTCCGCATTCGCGCTGAACGAAAAGGCCGCGTCAAAAAAACGGGGCGGCACGAAATAAACTTCCATTTTTCTTCACGGCGGTTTTGGAGTATTTTCGCTCCGTGAATTTGAACGAACAAATGACGGCTTTGGCCAAACAGGCCAGGGCTGCGTCGCGCGAACTCGCCAGGCTGACGACGGCGGAAAAGAATGCCTGTCTGCTGGCCATAGCCGGTGCGCTCGAAAAAAATTCTGACGCGCTCAAAAAGGCGAACGCGCTCGATTTGGAAGCCGCCGCGCAGGCTGGCCTCTCGCCGGCCATGCTTGACCGGATCAAGCTCGACGACAAACGCATTGCCGCCATGGCCAGGGGATTGCGCGAAGTCACGGCGCTGCCCGATCCAGTCGGAAGGATTCTGGATGAACGCGTCCGGCCCAACGGTTTGAAACTCCGGAAGATTTCCACGCCCATCGGCGTGGTGGTCATCATTTACGAATCGCGCCCGAACGTGACGGCGGACGCGGCGAGCCTGTGTTTCAAATCCGGCAACGCGACCATCCTGCGCGGCGGCCGGGAGGCGATGAACTCGAATCAAATCATCGCGCGGACGATGATTGCAGCCGGGAAACAGGCGCTCGCGAAGTTTCCCGAGCACGCGATTCAGGTCGTGCCCGTCGCCGACCGCGAAGCACTTCCCATTCTGCTCTCGCTGACACAATACATTGACCTGTGCATGCCCCGGG
>JBEKEJ010000027.1:0-19031 GCA_050013895.1 Verrucomicrobiota bacterium
CCGCGCTCCGGCGACCGCAAACCGAACCGCTCCCCGATTTTTTCATCTCCACCCGCGCCACTTTGATTTACCCTTCGCCCGATGTTTGAACAGCTCAAAACATGTTGCAACTCCTCCAACCCCGGATTTTGAAATGGGCGGCCGTCGCCGCCCTGTTCTCTGCGCTCGCGTGCTATCCTCGTCTGTCGCTTTGGTTGAACCGTTCCGAGCCGATCTGGTATTTGGAGACCATGATATTCCTATGTGGCATTGTCCTTTGGGGTTTCGTCTTTGCCTGGCATACGCAATACACCCATCGGCCGGTCTTTGTTTTCAAGCTGGAGCCCGGCCCGTTCATCGCGGTGACCCTGGTCGGGATCATCGCTGCGGTGGTGTTTCATCTGTTGCTTGACCCGTCGCTTCGGCCCAAAATACCGGAGGAATATCCGGCTGATCTGAAGCAATGGTTTGCGTGGGTGCTGTTCTCCCTGGCCTTCAGCCAATTGTTCCTGCTCTTCGCCCCCTTTGCCTGGCTCATGCGGCTGTTTCAAAACCGTTGGGTGGCCGCCGGCCTGACCGTCCTGTTCGGAATTTTCGTGCTCGCGATGAAAATGCAGTCACTCCCAACGCCGCTTCCACCTCCGCTGCTGGCGGCGTTCCTGGCCGGTAAAATCGTCACGGGATTTCTCGCAGTCTGGTTCTATCTGCGCGGCGGAGTGATGTTGATCTGGTGGTGGACTTTGCTGCTTGAAGCCAGACATTTGCTGAATTTGGCGGGCAACCCCTGAAGGAGAGCAGTCGGATTTAATCCGAATTCCGAAATTGGCAGGGACGGCGCGTCCACCCTCCGTAGCAGCTACTGCGGAGGACGGGCTGCGCCGTCACCGCGCCATTCAGGCGCGGACCCGGCCCGAGGCGCGTGTTCACCCTTGCAATAATTCGTTCCGCCCGCTGGACGCGGACGGAGACAGCGCAGCGCGCTGTCCCTACCATCATTTTCACGTGACCTGCTGCCGGGGTTCGGATTCAAAATTTCATGTTCAAACGCGCCGTTTTGATTGAACCTTCATGCGATGTTTGAACTGCTCAAAACCGATTCACAAACCAAGGCGCGCCTGGGCCGGCTCCCGACCGCACATGGCACTGTCGAAACGCCGGTGTTCATGCCCGTTGGTACTCAGGCCAGCGTCAAGGCGCTCGACCCGCGCGAACTCCGCGAAATGGGCGCGCAAATCATCCTCGGCAACACCTATCACCTCAACATCCGGCCCGGACTCGACATCCTCCGCGCCGCCGGCGGGCTGCACCGGTTCATGAACTGGGAACTGCCGATTCTCACCGACAGCGGCGGATTTCAGGTCTTCAGCCTTGCCAAAATCCGGAAAATCAAACCGCACGGCGTGGAGTTTAATTCGCACGTGGACGGCGCGCCGCTGTTTCTCGGTCCGAAGGAGGCGATGGAAATCCAGCGCGCCCTCGGCTCGGACATCGCGATGGTGTTCGATGAATGTCCGCCGCACGACGCCCCCGCGCGCGAGCAGCGACATGCCGTCGAACGCACCATCCGCTGGGCGCGCGAATGTCGCGAACAGCCCCGCGCCGACGGACAACTCGTCTTTGGCATCGTGCAGGGCGGCAGCAACGCCGCGCTGCGCGAGGAATGCGCCAGGGCGCTCGTCGCGATGGATTTTGACGGCTACGCCATCGGCGGCGTGAGCGTTGGCGAACCGGAAGCCGAAATGTTCAAGGCGATTGAAATCACCGAACCGTTTCTGCCAACGCACAAGGCGCGTTACGCGATGGGCCTTGGCACCCCCGCGCAAATGCTCGAACTGATTGCGCGAGGCGTGGACATGTTCGACTGCGTGCTGCCCACGCGCGTGGCGCGCAACGGCACGGCGATCACGCGCCGGGGCGCTTTCGGCCTCAAAGGCGGCGCCTACAAGGCGGATTTCCGGCCAATCGAGGAAGGCTGCGGGTGCTTTGCCTGCAAACATTTCTCCCGGGCATATCTCCGGCATTTGCTGAACGTGAACGAAATCCTCGGCCTGCGGATGGTGAGCGTTCACAACACGCACTTGTTTTTGAAAATCATGGCGGACGCGCGCGCGGCGATTGCCGCCGGAACGTTTGCGGACTTCCACCGCGAGTTTATCGCGAATTACGTTCCGTCGAAAAAAGTCCTGGACGCGCGGAAAACGGCGAGCAATGAAAGATAACTTGTGACCACGGATGAACCTAACGCGGCTTGCGCCGCAACCACAATTTTTGGACTGCGGCGGGAATCCCGCAGAGCGGGAGCCACGCCGCTTTCGGAGGCCGGTGGACGTGCGAATAGCGGTGTCGCCGCTACGCTCTGCCACCGCACTCCAAATCTTTGTCAAAAATGCGCGAACTTGCGTTATTGTATTAGAGGCTGAAATCGAATGGCGGCTGATTCAGCGCACATTTTGCAATCTGATAATGCGGCGCATGTTTCCGCTGTCAGAAGAATCCTGGCGACCTCGCATCATGATGCCTCGGCTATGTGTGTGGTCGCATATCTGCTCCAGGACAAACAACTGATCGCCTTCGCTGGGTCGCAAAATGTATTTCTTTTGACAATAACTTTTTGGTTTTCATCCGCGTTTTATCTGTGTTTCATCCGCAGTTAAAACTGTTGCCGTGCGCTCCGACATGTGGCACGTTGTTGTCATTGTAAAAACAATTTTTGCAAAACTATGGAAAAACCAAGAATCATCGCTTATTTGAAACCGACCTGCGGCTGGAGCATGGGCGTGCGCGCCGTGCTCAAAAAGTACGGCCTGCCTTACGAGGACCGCGACATCATCAACGACCCGCTCCAACGCCAGGAGATGATTGAGAAGAGCGGCCAGATGTTAAGCCCCTGCGTCGAAATCAACGGCCAGATGCTGGCCGACATCAGCGGCGAGGAGGTCGAGGCGTGGATGGTCGCGAACAAAATTGTGACGCCGAGCGCGAGCGAGGCGGAGGCGCCAACGAACCAGCCCTGCGCCCACGAAATGCCGCAGGACACGCCACTGGAGTTTCGGCATTAATTTTGCGGCGTCCTGTGAGCGTCGCTCAAATCGCGCGGCAGTCCCGCCCGCCGCAATCCACGGCAATTGACGCTTAACCCGAATCCCGAAATTGGGGAGCGCGCCCGCCCCGGGTGTTGCTGAACGCGCCTCGCGTTCAGCCTCTTGCGCTCGTGACTGACACCGGTGTTCGGAACATTTCGGTGCGTCGGATGTTTTCCGCGAGGGCGCGGAAAACCGCACCCGGGGCGGGTGCGCTCCCCATCAACTTCGGAGCTCTGAACTAACACGCAACCAAATCCAGCGACGTTCATTTTTCTTCCTCGTCATTTACCGCGCGCGTGGTAGGATGCCGCCATGCGCACGGTGATTTATCCGGGCAGTTTTGACCCGCTCACGAACGGGCATCTGGACGTGATCCAACGCGCGGCCCGGCTGTTCGACCGCATCATCGTGGCCGTAGCCGAGAACGACGGCAAACACCCGCTGTTCACGCTCGCCGAGCGCGCGGCGCTGGTGAAGCAGGCCGTGCGGCATCTGCCGCGCGTGGAAACGGACGTTTTCGACGGCCTGCTGGTCGAATACGCCGCCCGCCGCAAGGCCCAGGCCGTCATCCGCGGCCTGCGCGCGGTGTCGGATTTTGAGTTTGAATTCCAACTCGCGCTGATGAACCGCAAGCTGGATGAAAACGTGGAGACGATTTTCATGATGCCCAAGGACACCTACACGTTTTTGAGTTCGCGCATGGTGAAGGAAATCGCGCGGCTCGGCGGCGACGTGAGCGTGTTTGTACCTTCGCACGTGCGGGTGGCCCTGCAAAAGAAGCTGAAACCGCGGAAAAAAATTTGAGTTATTGATTTTTTGTTCCGGTCAAAGGCATGGGCTGGTTTTTTCCGGCCCGAGACCAAAACCAAAGACTCGAAGTTTATGTTGACCGTCAATCTTCACCACCTGGAGGCGCACGAAGTCCGTTTGCAGGGCGAACTGTCCGCGAAGGAACTGGATTTGGACGTGCATGACCCGATGATTCACCCCGGGCAACCGCTGCGTTACGACCTGACGGTCGAGAAGCTGCCCGACGGCATCCTGGTGACCGGTTCGCTGTGTTTGACCCTGGAGTGCGAGTGCGTGCGCTGCCTGGAACCCTTCCGGCATGAACTGAGTCTGGCGGATTGGACGTGTCATTTGCCGCTCACGGGCGAGGAACGGGTGCCGGTGGACAACGATTGCGTGGACTTGACGCCATACCTGCGGGAGGATATTCTCCTGGAGTTTCCGCAGCATCCGTTGTGCAAGCCGGACTGTCGCGGGTTGGAGAAAACCTCCACGGGCAAAGCCAGGCCCGGCCACAATCGCCGGGGTGAAACTGTTATGTCGCCGTGGGCGGAGTTGAACAAATTGAAACTGTGATTTATTGAAGAATTTATGGGCGTTCCGAAGCGTAAACCTTCCCGCAGCCGGCAGCGTATGCGCCGAGCTTACAACAGCGCGATGACCCTGCCGCAACTGAGCACATGTCCCCAATGCGCCGCGCCGTACGTACCGCACCGGGTTTGCCCGGCCTGCGGTTATTACAAGGGCCGGCAGGTGTTGACTGTTACGGCGGGCGCTTGATTCCCGCGGGACGGGAGGGGGAATTTCCGCGTTCATTCATCTATGCGAATTGCTGTGGATGTCATGGGCGGCGACTACGGGTGCGGGGTGGTCATCGAAGGCGCCAAGCTGGCACTTCAGGCCAACAAGAAAATCAGCGCTCTGTATCTGGTCGGCGATCAAGCCGCCATCCACGCTGCCCTGCCCCACCGCGGTTTTCGCGACCATCGCGTGCGGGTCGTTCACGCCAGCGAAGTCGTCACAATGGACGACAAACCGGTCAATGCGCTGCGAAAAAAAAGGGATTCGTCCATCGCGCGCGCCGCCGAACTGGTGAAAGAGGGCAAAGCCGACGCCGTCGTTTCCCTCGGCAATACCGGCGGCCTGTTCGCGGCCGCCACGCTCAAGATCGGCCGCCTGCCCGGCGTGGACCGCGGCTGCATCGCAACCGTCATTCCGCGGCAGGACAATGAGTTCGTGCTGCTCGACGCCGGCGCGAACATTGAGTGCAAGCCGCTCCATCTGGCGCATTTCGCCGTGATGGGCGGCATTTATTCGCGCGAGGTGCTCGGACGCAAAAGGCCGCGTGTCGGCATACTCAGCATTGGTACGGAGGATTCCAAGGGCAATGAACTGACGCTCGAAGCCTTCAATCTTTGCCGGCGGCTCAACATCCATTTCATCGGCAACGTGGAGGGACACGATTTGTTCAAGGATCACGTGGACGTCGTGGTTTGCGACGGCTTCGTCGGGAACATCGTTTTGAAGACGTGCGAGAGCCTCGCCGTCGCGATGTTTTCGATGCTCAAGCGCGAATTGATGCGCAATCCCAAGCGGCAGATCGGCGCGTATCTCGCCAAAAACGCCCTGCACGTCATCCGCCGGCGCATGGACCCGGAGGTGTACGGCGGCGCGCCGTTGCTCGGCTTCAATGGCATCGTGTTCAAGGCGCATGGTTCGGCCCGCGAACGTACCGTCGCCAGCGCGTTGCGCGTGACCGCCGAAGCCGTGCAGCACCGCGTCAACGACATCATTGCACGTGAAATCGCCCGCGCCAACGAGCGGCTGGCCACCGTTGAAACACCCGCCCCAGTTCACGCATGAGCGCGTCGCCTGCAAAAAAGTTCAAAAACCCGCGCGCCCTCTACAATTTTCAAGGCCGCTCATGCTCCATTACCGGCGTCGGCTCCTATGTGCCGGCAAAAATCCTGTCCAATTTCGATTTGGAAAAAATGGTGGACACCACCGACGACTGGATCATCACGCGCACCGGCATCAAGGAGCGGCGGCTGGCAGCCAAGGACGAATTCACGTCCGACATGGCCGCCCGGGCCGCCGAGCGCGCCATGAAAATGGCGGGCGTCATCGCCGGACAAATTGACCT
This sequence comes from Verrucomicrobiota bacterium, assembly GCA_050013895.1. Classification (GTDB taxonomy): domain Bacteria; phylum Verrucomicrobiota; class Verrucomicrobiia; order Limisphaerales; family UBA11358; genus UBA11358. Next base: position 5,995 of record JBEKEJ010000027.1, read on the forward strand.
GGTCATTGTCGCCACCATCTCGCCGGACATGCCCTTTCCCAGCACCGCGTGTCTGGTACAGCAGAAGATCGGCGCGAAACGGGCGGCGGCGTTTGACCTGGAGGCTGCGTGTTCCGGCTTTATTTATGGACTCGAAATCGGCCAGCAATTCATCATGTCGCGCACCTACGACACCGTGCTCGTCATCGGCGCGGAAAAACTCTCGGCCATCACCGATTGGAAGGACCGCAACACCTGCGTGTTATTCGGCGACGGCGCGGGCGCAGCGGTGCTGCAAAACCGCCCGAATTCGCACGGTTTGCTGACGGCGGTGATGGGCGCCGACGGCGGGAGCGCCAATTTGCTGTTCATGCCCGGCGGCGGCAGCCGTTGCCCGCCAACGATTGATTCGGTCAACTCGCGCCTGCATTACCTGCGGATGAACGGTCGGGAAACTTACAAAAGCGCGGTGCAGGCGATGTACACGGCGGCGCGGGAAGCGTTACGGCGCTGCGAACTGGAAATCTCGCAAATCAAATGCATCATCCCGCACCAGGCCAACCGGCGGATCATTGACGCCGTGGGCGAACGGATCGGCGCGAAGCCGGGGCAGATGTTCGTGAACCTGGAGCGCTACGGCAACACGTCGGCGGCGTCGGTGGCCATCGCGCTGGACGAGGCGGTGGCCGCGGGAAAAATCCAGCGCGGCGACCTGGTCCTGCTGATCGTGTTCGGCGCGGGTCTCACGTGGGGCGCAGCGGTGATTGAATGGTAAAATACCTAATTAATTATATGACGCAGACTTATTTGACGCCCGGCGGGGGCGTGCTATTTTGAACTAATTCTATGAGCGCGAGAAAGATTGAAGCTGGCGGTGGCGTGAGGCAGGACATAACCGTTCAATCCCGGCAGACCCGGTTGAATTTACCCACCGAATCCGTTGTGATTCACCGGAACGGCATTGAATTTCGCAGTCCCGCGCCGTTCACTCCCTGGACGGAAATGACCGTGGCGCTGCAATCGCCGCGCGACGACAGCCCGATTCAATGCGCCGGGGTCGTCGTCGCCTGTTCCGGCAACAAACACACCGGTTATCACGTTTCGATGGTCTTCACGAGCCTGACCAAACATGGACAGGCACGCCTGTCTGCGATGGCAGGTTCGGAGTTGGGTTTGTAACCAAAAGCTCCTGCGCAACGCCGGTCCGGTTTGGGATTGTTCCGGCCAAGGCAGGGAGGCCCCTGAAAAGTGGCGGATTCCAGCCAAGTTGCCCTGTCGTGGCAAGGGTCACGCAATCCTCACACGAACGGGCTGCATACCGCCCTTGATTCCGGCTTTCGACCGGCAGCCGTTGCCGGACAAATCACAGGAAAATCTTATATGGCAGTTCAAGTTCACATTGGCGCAACTCCGTCGCCTTTCCGTGGCGGCGGGCATCCTGCCTGCCGTAGAGCCGGGGCGTCCCGCCCGGCGGATAAAACACTTGAACCCACCAACCGCGCTGGAACATTTCAGAATCGCGCGCCTCTGCCATCGTTCTTTCCGGGCGGCGGGACGCCAGCCCTCTACGGCAGACGAGACGTCCGCCGCCACCATGCCTGCGGGGGCCGCTTTTCCAAAGGCAGATCAAACCGTGCCAATGTTAATTGGAACTGCCATAATATCATGCTGACAAGGCGCGGACAAAAACGAGTTGCGATACATGGATGACGAACCGGTTGAACTGCCGATTGACGGGGTGCTGGATTTGCACGCGTTCAATCCGCGCGAGGTGAAGAGCCTGGTGCCGGAGTATCTGGCGGCGTGTCAGGAACGGGGCATCCTTCAAGTGCGCATCATTCACGGCAAAGGCATCGGCAACCTGCGGCGGACGGTGCATGCGATTCTTGCCAAACACCCGCAGGTGGCGTCCTTCACGCTCGATCATCCGCAGTTCGGCGGCTGGGGCGCGACGATTGTGCAACTGCGTCCGGGGTAGCGGCGGTTGGCAAACCGCCGCCGATATCTGCGGCTTTTGTCCGAAAGCCACTGCGAGATTCATCATCGCGCTTCCATGATTCCAATATCACATCTCGTGGCCATGAACCTTGCGGTTGGAGCGCCGGTCTCCGACCCGGCGCGATGCTAATCGTGGCGTTTCTCAACGCGCCGGGTCGGCGACCGGCGCTCCGGTTCCCGGGTTACTTCAACCGTTCCAGGAACATTTTGCGGATTTCGAGTTCGCCGCCCTCGCTTTGGATGCCGATGAAGCCGGACGAGAGATTGCAGCCGGTGAGCTGGTTCATTTTCCGGTCATTGACGGTCAGTTCAATCGCACCGTTGCGGCAAACAATCCGGTTCGTGTTCCACTCGCCCGCGGGATTTTCATTCGACGGACCAGTCTGCGGGATGAACCCATACTTTTTGCCGTTGGCCGGATGGCCGTCGGCGCCCACGCCGCCCGCCAGGACGAAATCACCCTGATGCTGATATTGCCCCTGACATTCGACGCACTGCGGGAAGACTTTGTCCGGCGGCTGGATGTGGACGAAAATGCCGGAGTTATCCGCGTTGGTTGCGACTTTCACAAAGCGCCAGACCACGGTGAGCTGGTAATCGTGGAACTTTTTTTCCGTGCGCATATAGCCGAACGGCTGGCCGGTGCAGTGAATGCGGCCGTGGGCGACGCTCCAGGTTTTTGCCGGCGCGCTGTTGCTCCTCATGCAAAACGTCCAGCCGGAGAAATTCCTGCCGTTGAACAATTTAACGCCGCCGGATTGGTGCGATGACGACGTGCGGCAACCGGCGAAAACGAACGTCAGAAAAAAGGACAGGATTCCAGTGAGAAAGATTTTAGCGGTGATTTTCATGCACGCAGAATTGCCTCGCTTACCATGCAAGTCAAGTGCGGCTTGGGCAGTGGCCTGATTTGCTGTAGCGTCGAGCCTGCCGCCGTCGCGCCATAGCGGCGCTATGGCGCGCCGCGAAGGCGGATGGCTCGAAATCGGCGCACAGCGCCGACACTACAACAACCAAATTGGGATACTACCGCGGCTTGGTCCTGCGGCGGGTTCACCCCTTCGGCAGGATTGACTTGCAAATTTCAACGAACTTGTCCGGTTCGTCCGGTGAGAACCCGATCCGTTTGAAGAAGCCGGATTTCCTGGTCAGCAACACGTGGCGGCACAGGTCGCAGTTGTCAATCTTCACGCCCCAGATAAAACCCTTTTGACCGCCGAATACCGACGGGCGGACTTCGACGGCCAGGATTTCACTGGCCGGCACAATGGCCGTGTGAAAGAGAACCCAGGATTGGAGTTCGAGCCGGTCGCGATAGATGCGATATTGCTGCCACAGGCTTTTGGCGGTGCGTTTGGATTTGTAAAGCAATGGTCCGTCCATAAATCCTGGGATGATTCATTGGATGAAATAACCGGCCCCTCCCGCTGTCCATCTTTTTCCAGCATGAACGTAACGGTTTCAATGGCGGATTTCCTGGTGAAAAAATCACGCCGCGCCGGCTCGAAGTCAAGTGCGGTGGACGGCAGGCTAACCTTACGCGTTAATTTCCTTTGGTCTGAAAGACGAGCAAATAGGGCACGGCGGAATGGCCTTGCGCGTCTTTGAAGCCGTGAAAATTCGGGCTGTTGAGCCAGTAACCATACGTCTTGTTCGGTTCCAGTTTCACCTTCAGGATGCATGTGCGCTGATCGGCATCGTAGTGAGGCTTCCCGATGCTGGTCGCGCCGGAATCCTTCCACACGCCGCTCCAGCTCCAGGATTGGTCCATCATGTCCTTGCTGAACGTGACGCGAATTTCCATTTCGCCGGGCGAAACATCCTTGGTCCCGGACTCGGGCACGGTCTTTACGACGACCGGCGCCATGGAAGCAACATCCTGCGCCTGGCAGATCTGCGGCGCGAATTGACAAATCCCGCCGATGATGAGGGTGGTTAGCAATACTTTCGTTTTCATATTTTTAGTTTGGTTTGGTCTGGAAAATCAGCAAATAGGGAACCGTCGACCGGCCAGCCTGGTCGATAAAATTCTGGAATTTGTCGCTATTCAGCCACCAAGCGTAAGTCCGGCCCGGTTCCAGCCGGACTTTCATGACACATGTGCGCTGATCGGCTAGATAATGAGGCGGCCCGACCGATTCTGGCGTGGAATCCAGCCACGCGGTGGACCAGCTCCATGAACCGTCCGCCATTTCCTTGCTGAACCGCACGCGAATTTCGGTCACGCCCGGTTCCACGTCGCGCGCACCGGAAACCGGCTGTGTTTCGACGACGACCGGTGCCTGTTCGGCCAGAATTGAATCGTCTTCAGACACAGTTCTGCCGGTCTGTTTTAATTCTTTTTCGAGCTCGTTCAGGGCCGCTATTGGTGATTTCTGTTGCGCTTTCAGGCCAGCTAGAATTCCTGCCGTCCGATCATCAATCATTTTGTTCTTTTCGGCGATGTACTGATTAAGCTGTTTAACCTTTGGGTTGGAATTGTTAGTTGCGTCCAGAAGTTTTAGCTGTAGTTGCGCCATATCCAAATCCTGCAAAAGTCTATCCAGCGATGAATCTTTGGTCACTTCCAGGAGCGTGTCGCGAAGTTGAGCATTGTCCAGTCTGGACAACGCTTCTAACTGTGCTTGGCGCATCATAATTTGTGTCTTCGCGATCAATACCTGTTCATTCAATTTAGGTAGGTTGACCGATTGCTCTGGGGAGGCGTGCGCAGTTTGATCAGTCTGAACAAGATCAAGTTTGCTCTCTTTAAGAGCTTCGGCTTTGGTTCCAAAATAGAGCGCGGCGAAGGGTTTGCCGTCGGCATACATCGAGATGTGTGGCAGTCCCGGGACAACATGAGAATCGGTCAATTCAAAATAGTCGCGCCCCTTGGAAATCTGCATCTGCTGTCGCGAGTCGGTCGGAACGGCGGCGCTGTTGGTTGTCGTGATGTAGAGGGCCAGCAGCGCATTGTCGTGACTGACGAGGGTGTAATGGCCTTTGACGATCATCCGGCTTCTGAACCGCCCAACGGTGTCAATTTCAATCGAATCGCCTTCGGGAAACCAGGCTTGGCCGATGGAATGTTGGAATGGCGGGAATAATGGAAATATCTCAAACAAATAGTCATTAAATCCCCTGACCATGATGAAAATCAGCAACAACCCCGCCAGCAAAGCGCCCACGTTTTTCCAGAAGCCATTTCCGCGGAAGGAAACCATTCTGAATTGTTCCGGTTTGTAGCCGTGCTGCTTAGCCCAAACTGTAGAACAGCAAAATTTCTTCATCATTCGCGTTTGGATGGGAAGGAAAATGACAAGACAGAGTCCGCCGGCAATCCAAATTGCAATGATGGAGCGCAATCCCGTCAAGGCAATGACGCCGCTCGTCATTGCCAAAAAAATTACCCCAAACATGATACCTACTATGACGGAGATCAGCCGCACTTGAATCTTTTCCTTTTGGGTGAGGTGGCCGGCCAGTTCGCGCATTTCCGGCGAACGAAATGGCGACAGCCACCAGTTTGTTTTTTGCGCTGTGGCAGCCGGCGTGAGCCGGCTCTGATTTTCAAATGGAGCGGACTCACGTCCACTGCTACCGGGTGTCGCCGCAATCGTCTCCACCGCGGTTTTAATCTGGCTGGCCTGCTGATAGCGCCGCGAAGGTTCCTTTTCCAAGGCGTGCAAGACTACTTCGTCCAGGCGCACATCAATTTGGACTTTGCTTGAGGGCGGCTGGAATTTTCCCAGCGGCAGTTCGCCGGTGAGCATTTCGTAGAACACGACGCCAAGCGAATAAATGTCCGCGCGATGGTCCACGGTCAGCGGTTTTTCAATCTGCTCCGGTGCCATGTAATGCGGCGTGCCGACCGTTTCTTTTGCGCCTGTGAGCGTTTGCTGGCCGGCTTCGTCGCCCATCATCTTCGCGATGCCGAAGTCCGCGATTTTCACCCGGCCCGATTTGTCCAGCAGGATGTTCTCCGGCTTGATGTCGCGATGGACGATACCCTGTTCGTGGGCGTATTGGAGTGCCTCGCAAATCTTCGGCACAATGGTCAGCGCCTGCTCCGGTTGCATTTTGCCGGTTTGGAGCAATTGCCGCAGATTGAGGCCGTCCACGAATTCCATCACCAGATAACAATGCCCGCCCGCCTCGCCGAAATCGTGGACGGTGACGATGTTCGGATGGTTCAATCGTGCCAGCGCCTGGGCTTCGCGCGTGAACCGCTCGGCGAACTGCGCATCCTGCCCCTTGTCCCGCGCCAGAATCTTGAGTGCGACGAGGCGATTCAAGCGCGGCTGGCGCGCCTTATAGACCACGCCCATGCCGCCCTTGCCGACGAGTTCGATAATTTCGAGTTGAGGAAACAATTTGGTGAGGTCTGGAATTGTGGGCGGCACGAACGGCGGCGTGCCGGTTTGCGCGCCGCCTTCGGTCGCAATGCCACGTTGCAGCAGGCAGGCCGGGCAAAGCCCTTCCGACACGTCTGGTTTCAGTTCCGCGCCGCATTGCGGGCACTTGCGGGGAATGATTGGGGTGGAGGGGACGATGTGCGGTGCGGGGTTATTCTTCCAGGTCATCTTGCCGAACACGAAATCGAAAAAGGATCCCCCCAAGCGCTTGGCTCGTATTGCAAAAATGCAAACGAGTGCGGCGATTGCTAGAAAAGTCAAAATCAACAACCCCATGCCGAACAGGGCAATTGTGGTCGGTTCTGCCAATATCACATTTTTCATAAACATGATCGAAATCCAGCGTTCCACTCGTTACTAAAGAAAAATCGGCCAAAGGTTACGGCAAAAATCTGCGAATTTCGCGAATTACCGCCAATTAGACCCGAATTCCGAAATTGGTAGGGATGGCGCGCTGCGCCGTCACCGCGCCGTTCAGGCGCGGAACCGACCCAAGGGACGCGTTCCAACCTCGCACAATTCGTTCAGCCCGCTGGATGCGGGCGGGGACAGCGCAGCGCGCTGTCTCTACCACCATTTTCACGCGCCATACTTCGGAGTTCGGGTTGAAAATGAATTCGCGAAAATTCGCGCAATTCGCGGATTCTTTTTATCCGGCCAAGGCAGCAAACAGATTCCGAATTTCGTCCTCTACCTCGCCGGAACTGGCGACGGTATCGGCAATTTCCGCACGGAGCAGTTCGCGGTAACGCTGCCGCAAGCGATGCACCGCCACCTTGACCGCGCCTTCGGTCGTGCCGAGCCGGGTGGCGATTTCCGCGTAACGGACCGACCGGCTCGCTTCGGTGAGCGTCGGTTTCAGTTGCTCGAACAATTCTTCCCGGTCGTCATGCATATATTCCGCGCGGAGCCGGCGCAGCACCTGCTCGAGGAGCGTGAGCGCCCATCGCCGCTCGAAAATCTTCTCGGCGGTAAGGTTGTCAGCCGGATCGAGGCCGCAAGACGTTTCGGCCGTGCCGACATCAATGGGGATTAAAACTTGTCCGCCGCCGCGTTTCCTGGCTTTGGCCCTGTCCCACTCGTTGGCAAGAAAGTGCTTCAGCGACGCCAGCAGAAACGAACGGAACCGGCCTTCGGCGGGGTCCGCGACGGCGAGTTGTTTTTTTTCCAGCAATTTTGCGAAGAATGCCTGCGTAAGGTCCTGGGCGTCTTCGGGCGAATAACCGCGGCGCCGCACGTAGATGTAGAGTGGGGGCCAGTAAGTCTGGCAGAGATTTTCGAGCGCGGCGCGGGCGCGGGGGGTGTCGCTGCGCGCCGCCGTCAGCACTATAGACCAGTGCGTGGTGACAAACACGGATCGCTGCGGCGGTGTGTTCCGGGTTGAGGTTGATTCCGGCGCGGATTGGCTTGAGGTGGTCACCGGCGCGAAAGTAACGCCGTTGACATTAAAAATGCAAGTGCGAGCGAAATTTGCGAGCGAAATTTGGTAATGGCATCATTTGCCGTTTTTGGAGCGCGGAGCATCGCTCCGCAAGCTGCATACCCAGGTTTGCGCGGAGCGATGCTCCGCGCTCCGGTCAAACTGTGCCACAACCCGAGATTTGCAGCGTCGAGCCTGTTTGCCGTGCCGGAGCCAGGCGCAGGCGGGTGGCTCGAAAATCGGCGCACAGCCAACGCTACAACTGAAGCTGTCTTTGAGCGCGTTCAAAAACCACCGCTGGCGAGATGGCGTTCAAACACTCGTTCGGTTTCACGTAATGGCAATTCGATTTAAGGCAAGGTGAACAAGGCAGGTCAATTCGCAGCACGCGGTCGAGCTGGCGATACGGGCCGGTGCGGCGCGGTTCGGTCGGGCCGAAAAGCGCAACGAGCGGTTTGCCGAGCGCGGCGGCGACGTGCATCGGGCCGGTGTCATTGGTCACCATCAAATCACAGAGTCGCAGCCACTCGACCATTTCCGGCAGGGAAGTTTGTCCGCACAGATTCAGGCAGCGTTCCGGCGCAGCGCGTGAAACGATTTCACCAAGGGCCCGGTCCTTGCTGTCGCCGAGGATGGCGAAGCGCGCATCGTGAAATTTTTCGACCAGGAGCCGGACCAGCCCGGCAAAATTGTCAACGGGCCAGCGTTTGTTGAGCCAGCGCGCGCCGGGTTGAATTACAATCCAGCGCGTCCGTTGGAGTTCGCGCTTTGGCGTGCCATCCGGCGGACAAACCGAAGCTTGAACTCCAACCGCAGGCCACTTCGCTTTGACAATCGCGGCGATTTCAGGCCTTTCCGGCAGCCATTGAAAATTGGCGTGGACCGGCACACCGAGGCGGGGCAGCACGGCCAGATACCAGTCCACCGCGTGCGTGTGGAACGACGCGCGGCGGACGGCGACATCATAAAATCCCCGCGCGCCTTCGCGGACTTCGTCGAGGCCGATGAGAAATTTTCCATTGGCGAGCCAGGCGAACGCGCCGCTGCGCGCGAGGCATTGGAGGTCAATGACCCAATCGAAATTTTGCGCGCGCAGCCAGCGGACGCTGCGGAGCATTTCCGGCCAGCGGAGCGGAGACGCCCAGCGCCGGCGTTCAAAGCGCACAATCCCGGTCAAATCAGGATCGCCTTGGAGGAGCGGCGCGAGGTTTGAATCAATCCACCAAAAAATTTCGCTTGCGGGCAGATGGCGTTTGAGCAAACGCAGCACGGGCAGCGCCTGGACCACGTCGCCGAGCGAACTGGGTTTGAGAATCAGGATTTTCAAAAAGCGTCAGATGCGGGCGTCAGCCGGGACAATCAAGCGAACCACTCATAATCTTCCCTTGGTGCTCGGCAATTGTCCGGCGATGCGCGGGTCGCGCCGGCAGGCCGCGTCCACGGCGCGGGCGAACGCCTTGAACAGCGCCTCGACGATGTGATGCGGTTCGTCGCCGTAGAGCAATTCGAGGTGCAGGTTGCAACGGGCTTCGTTGGCGAAGCCCTGGAAAAATTCGCGCGCGAGGCCGAAGCGGAAGGCGCTCGACATGTCCTGGAGTCTTTCGGATTTGGCAATGCGCTTTTGGGCGAATGGATTCAAGCCGCGCCAGACGAGGAATGGCCGTCCGCCGAAATCCACGACGCAGCGCGCGAGACATTCATCCATCGGCACGTAGGCTTCGCCGGTGAGTGGATTCTTCGGGTGAAAACCGGCGCCATAGCGGCGGATGCCGCGTTTGTCGCCGAGCGCGCGTGCAAACGCCTGGCCCAGCGCGATGCCGCAATCCTCGACGGTATGGTGTGCGTCCACTTCCAAATCGCCCGCGCAGCGGAGCCTCAAATCCACCACCGCGTGTCTGGCAAAGAGCGCCAGCATGTGGTCAAAGAAGGGGATGCCGGTTTTGATTTGCGATTTGCCCTTGCCGTCGAGGTTGAGGCGGACGGCGACGCGCGTTTCTCTGGTGTTCCGCGAAATACTGACCTGCCGGGTTTTCACCCGGCCATTAAAACAAAGCGGCCGGCAAAAAACAAAGCGCAATTGCGCCGTCAGCGGGAGGCGGGGGCTGGAGCGTTTGTTGGTGTCGCGTGCGTTTGTTTGAGTTCGTCAATGTGTCCCTGGAGGCCGCCGGGGTCTGGTGAAACGGCCTTGGCCTGTTCCCAATGGGCGATGGCGGCGTCGAAATTGCCTGCGGCTTCCTCGAGCTGCGCCAGGTGCGTCTGGATTTGGTCGAGAAGGAACTTGTTGTCAAAACTGAATTTTTCGGAATCGGATTTGCCGGCCATTTGCCTTTTCCAACTTCTCAATGCGGCCTCCCAAATGTTCCGGGCGCGCGGCAAATCGTGGTAATTTTCAAAATAAACCCGGCCCAGTTCGTAGAGGAGCTGGGGGTTGTCCGGGTTATGCCTCAGACCTTCGCGCAAAACCTGTTCCCCTTCGCCAACCTTGCCCATTCTCGTGCGCAACCAGTAAGCGGTAACAATGTAGGTTTGAATATTTTCCGGGTCGAGTTCGGAGGAAATTTTCAACCAGGGCAGGATTTCCCGCACTTCCCGGCTCTTGCTCAAATCCTCCGTCGGCCCGCCTTCATCCAGATGCGTGTGGCGGTTGGGAATGAAATGGCGGTTGAAGGCGTCAATAAAATCAAGCGGCGGCCCCATGAACCCGGCTTCATCACCCTCGTTGTGGCTGGCGACCGCGCCGGTGTCCGCAGCCATGTGCGCCGTTTCGAACGCCCCCCGATTGTCGAAAATGGTCGGATAAAAACCGCTGTGATAATAAACGTCCGCCTCGCGGTAAAAGGAACCGGCAAATAATTTTTGTCCGTCACCAATCATCACGTCCAATGGGTTGAACGAGTTCTCGTGATTTCCCGGCCAGCCGATAAACCAGCAATCTATCGCCGCCGCCAACCCCGAACAAAGCACGACCAGCAACAGCAGCAGCAGGACAAACGGCCGGGTCGTTTTCATTGCAACACTTTCCGGCGGAACGCCAGCCACGACAACAACAGCAGCAGCGCCGTGTAGGCCGCCGCGTAAGCCAGGGCGATGAGCCAGATGCTCCACGGAATGAGCGGCCAGTCATGGACGATGATCTCGCGCACGTCGAACAACTCCAGATGCGGAATGACGTAATAAAGGCCGGTGATGATTATTGCGCTCGGTCCGGTCATGGACAGGGCCACCTGGTGCAGGTGACGGCCCACGAGTAAAATGGCGACGACGGCGATAAAGGTGATGGTGATGTTCGATGAAACCGCCGTCAGCACCAGCGAACCGAGCAGCGTCATGGCGACGACGATGGCGAGCATTGCCCAATGCAGCGCCCACGCCTGGAAATAATCTGCCAGCGGCCATTCATGTTCGCGCGCGGCCGCCACGCAGCCAAAGAAGGCGTAGAAGATCACCAGCGCCACGCCGCAAGCCAGCCAGCAGCCGAGGAATTTGCCCAGCAAAATTTGCGCGCGCGACACCGGCTTGGCCATGAGCGGGAAGAGCGTGCGCGATTCGCGTTCCGCCGGAAGCTGCCGCGCCGTGGCGCCAATGGCGATGAACAGCGAGGACGCCCAAATCAAAAAGAGGCAAATCGCCTTGAGATAACGGACAATTTGCGGGTCTTTGAAAAAGGTGACCGAGCCCATCACGGCGGTGATCAAGACCGTGACAATGAACAGGACATAGAAGTCCTTGCGCCGATACATTTCGAGCAGGACTACTCTGCCGATGGCAAGAATTTTATTCATGCAACAGCTATTCGGGCCGCGGAAGGCGTCCGGGCGTTGCCGGTTTCGTAACCGACCACTTTGAGAAAGACCTGCTCCAAACTGGAGGTCTGATATTTTTGAACCAAGTCCGCCACGCGGCCTTCGGCCTTCAACTCGCCTTCATTGATGATGACCACGCGGTCGCAGACGGTTTCGACTTCACCGAGTTCATGCGACGAAAAGAAGACGGTTTTGCCCTCGTTTTTCACGCGCTGGATGATTTCACGGACTTTCATCCGGCCGAGCGGATCAAGCCCGCTGGTAGGCTCGTCCAAAATCAGGAGGTCAGGGTCGTTGATCAGCGCCTGGGCGAGGCCAACCCGCTGTTGCATGCCTTTGGAATAGGTTTTGAGGGGGCGCCGGCGCGCCGGCTCCAAATCCACGAGCTGAAGCAGCCTGTCAACGCGTTTGTCCGCTTCCACCCGCGCCAAGCCGAAAATCTTTGCGTAAAAGCGCAGCAGTTCCTCGGCGGTGAGGAATTTGTAGTAATACGTCATCTCCGGCAGATAACCGATGCGTTGGCGCGCGATGGGCTGGCGCACGTCAATGCCGAAAAGATACGCCGCGCCGCTGGTCGGCGTCACAAAGCCCAGCAGGACATTGATGGTCGTGGTCTTGCCCGCGCCATTGGGGCCGAGAAAACCAAAGATTTCGCCGGCGTTCACCTCCAGGTCGAGACTGTTCAGGGCGACTTTCGTCGTCTGCCGGAATTCGCGGCTGGTGAATTCCACGCGCAGCTTTTCAGTTTTCAAAATAGCACTCATTTCAGCAGGCAATTGGAGCCGACGCCTTCTTCCTAATGGAAACGGTTGTGAGTGTCAACTGCCCGGCCATGTGCCCCGAATTAAAAGTCTCGAAGCGACGCGGCGAGTTTTTGAAACCATGCCGGTTTCGTTATGGCAGATCTCATTCGCTAATTGCCCCTTGCGACCGCGCCAGTCTCTCACTCAGTAATGCCGTGCCAGAATCCAGGTGGGAAGACAGGCCACAATTCCGGTTGGCGGAGAAACAGCAACAAAAAAGCCCAAGGCGTTTGCCTCGGGCTTTTGTTTCAAACAACAAACCAAGATTCAATTATGGCAGCTTGTGCGGCGGATCCAGCGTGCTCAGCGAGCAGGAAATTTGCGGGGTATCCCCCACTTTGCCCACCGTATAGGATCCCTGTGCCGGGCAACCGGGAATGGCGTTATTGGCATTCAGCTTGACGTAGGGTGTCAGGTCCGTGCTCAAGCTGGCGGGGCCGTCACCGGTCTTTTTCCCTTGTTCCAAGGCCCATTCATTGACTGCGGCGTCAATCTGACGCAGGTTGTTGATGCAAGCGTTGGCTTGCGAGGTGGCGCGGGCCCTGACGAAGTTGGGAATGGCAATCGCCGCCAAGAGGCCGATAATGGCCACGACGATCATGATTTCCACCAGCGTGAAGCCCGACTTGCGGACGGTTTT
>JBEKEJ010000028.1:0-18519 GCA_050013895.1 Verrucomicrobiota bacterium
CGGTTGCTCCAGGAAAACCAACAAACGCTTCGTCCACGAACCGCGCGAGGAAACGGTTGGCGCGTCCGGGGATGGTGTTGGATTCATGGAGGAAGGTTTTCGCGCCGGATAACTTCGCGGCGAGAATGGGCGGGGCGCTGGTAAAACCGCCCATGGCGAGCACGGCGTGGGGCGGATGCGATTTGAAGATTTTCCGCGACGCGCGCCACGATTGCCAGAAGCTGCGCGCGAACGAAAGGTAGTTGCGATTTTGCAGCGCGACGGCGGGCAGCGTGAAGACTTCCGGTGGAGCGCCGGTCTCCGACCCGGCGTGTCGAGAACCACCACCGTTTTCGTGCCGGGCCGGAGGCCGGCGCTCCACTGCGGATTTGACGGCCTGTTGGTCCACGTCTTTCGGCGAAACGAGCAACGCCACGGCGCAGCCGCGCCGCGTGAGTTGCTCCGCCACGGCAAGTCCCGGAAACAGATGCCCGCCCGTTCCGCCGCAGGCGATGGCGACGAAGGGCGTGTTGGGTCCGGGTTCAGTCATGTGGCATGAGCGGGTCGGCGCCGGGCGAATGGGTTTTTGGCCGCGCGCACGGTTGAGATTCCATCAGTCTCGACAGATCCGGCGGCAAGCGCACCGCGCAAACGCGCATGGCGCGCGATGCTGAACAACAGGCCGACACACGTGAGCATGGCCAGCAGGTTTGAACCGCCGTAGCTGATGAACGGCAGCGGCAGGCCCTTGTTCGGCAGCGCACTGGTGACCACGCCAATATTGATGGCCGCTTGCAAGCTGATCAGCAACGTGACGCCCAGGGCGAGCAGGCAGCCGAAGGCGTCGCGGGAGTTCAGCGCGATGTAAATTCCGCAAATGGCGACGACGACAAACGCGGCGACGACGAGCAACGTGGCCATCAAACCGAGCTCCTCGCCGATGATGGAAAAGATGAAATCGGTGTGGTGCTCGGGCACGAAGCCGAGTTTCTGACGGCCGTTGCCAAGGCCCAGCCCGGTCCAACCGCCGGAGCCAAGCGCAATCATCGCCTGATACGCCTGATACCCGGCACCTTCCTTGTGCTGTTCCAAATCCCACCAGCTGAAAATGCGCTTTAAGCGCATCGGGTCGTATAAAATGGAAACCGCCAGTCCCGCCGCGCCGGCCGAAGCCGGAATGAGGATGTGTTTCCAGCGGACGCCGGCGACGAGCAATAACGAGCCGCTGACCGCGGCGAGGAGGATGGTTGTGCCGCGATCCGGTTCCACAAAAATCAAACCGAGCACCAGTGCGATGAGCATTCCGGAAAAGACGATGCCACGTCTCCAATTCTGCATCTGCCGCTGGTAGCGGTCGCCGTACCACGCCAGCATGATGACGAGTGCGAGTTTGGCGAATTCAGACGGTTGCAGGCGCATCCCGGGAAGAATGAACCAACGGTGCGCGCCGTTGATTTTTTTGGTGAGGCCGTGCGGCAGAGGCAGCAGCACCAGCACGAGCAAAACCAACGCGAAAATGAACAGCGGCCACGCCGCCCTTTTGAGCAGTTGATAGTCGAGAGCGGTCGCCGTCACGCAGAGGGCCAGGCCGAGCGCGCACCAGATGAGTTGCAGCATCAGGTAATGCGCGCCGACCTGGGTCATGCTCGAGCTGTAAAGCATCACCAACCCCAGCGCCAGCAGGGCGGCGATACAAACGGCCAAAGTCGTGACGGCGACTTTCATTGCAACACTTCAAAAAATGCAGCCGCGGTTCAACCCGCGTTCATGGCTGCGGCGGAACGCCCGGCACGGGGGCCGGAGCCGGCGTCGTCGGAGCGGGGGCCGTCGCGGGCGCCGGCTCTGGAGCCGGAGTTGCGACCGCGGCCTTCGCCGGAATCTTCAGCTTCTGCCCGACCTTGATTTGTGTCGTGGTCAGATTGTTTTCGGACTCAATCGCCTTGACGGTTGCGCCGGTGGCCTTGGCAATTTTGCTCAAAGTATCGCCGGATTTGACCGTGTAGGTTTCCTCGCCGCCGCTGGCGGCAACGGAGGCCATTCCGGCCGGTGTCGGAGCGGTCGTGTTGCCGGGCGCGGCCGGAATGGAAAGTTTTTGCCCGACTTTCAATTTGGTCGGCTCAACGCCGGGGTTCGCGGCCTCAACGGCTTTGACCGTCACGCCGAATTTCTTGGCGATGCCTGAGAAGGTATCGCCCTTGACCACGATGTATTCCTTCGCGGCACTTTCCGGGGCCGGCGCGGGTGTGACCATCGGTGGCGGTGTCACGGGCGGATTTGTCGCCACCACTGGCGGCAGATTGGTGTCCACGGCTGGCACGGCATTGGTGTCCACCGGCGGCGCGGGATTTTCAGCCTCGGTCTGTTCGCGTTTGCAGCCTTGCATGAGCAGGGCCGTCAAACCGAGCACGTTGATGGCGATCACGCAAAACACGGCGACTTTTATACGGGAACGAGTCTTGTTTTTTTGCTCCAACAAGGAGCCTTGGGGAACGAACGGATTCGGATTATTCATCGGCTTGGCGCTGATTGCGTCCTTTCATTGAGGTTGGGTTGAGTTTCTGGCCGCGAGATTTTCCCTCTAAAAATTTCGCAGCTGGCTAAAAACAGTTTGTTCATGAACCTGACGGGCACGGCACGGTGGCGGCGGTCTTGAAATGGGTCGAACCCCGGGTTTGCGCGCAAAAATAAATGCACTCCGCCGCCCAACGCGCTCTTGGCCGTTGCCGCTGTTCGTTTTAACAACAAGCCCATGCCCGCGCAAGGGGTAAAGCGCATTTGCGCCGTTCCCAAAACACACCGGCCTGCCGGAGTCATCATGGTCAAATGGCTCGTCATCATCTCAGTTTCAATGTGCTCAGCGCGATGAGGGCGAAGAGCACGCACAAAATGTAAAAGCGCATCACCACCTGCGATTCATACCAGCCCTTCTTCTCGAAATGATGATGCAGCGGCGCCATCAAAAAAATCCGCCGCCCCGTGCCGTAACGCATCCGCGTGAAACGAAACCAGCCGGTCTGGAGCAGCACTGAAACCGCCTCCATGACGAACACGCCGCCCGCAATCACCAGCACGAACGGCTGGTGGATCAGCACCGCGACGATGCCCAACGAACCGCCGATGGCGAGCGATCCCGTGTCGCCCATGAACACCTGCGCCGGATGACAGTTGAACCACAGGAAGCCAAGGCCCGCGCCGAGGAGCGCCGCGCAAAACACCGTCAATTCGCCCGCGCCGTTCACGTAAGGAATCTGCAAATAGGCCGCCGCCTTGATGTTGCCCGCCAGCCAGGTGAACACCAGAAACACAAATGCCACGATCAACGAACAGCCAATCGCCAGGCCGTCGAGACCATCCGTCAGGTTCACGGCGTTCGAGGCGCCGACAATCGCCAGCACCACGATCAGGATGCCGAGCCAGGCGGCATGTTTCGCCACCGGATATTTGTAAAACGGCACGGTGATTTCCGTCACCAGCCTGCTGATCGAGGGGGTCTGCCACAAATACACGCCGATGAACAGACTCACCGCCATTTGCGCCCACAACTTCACGCGCGGTGGAGTGCCGCCCCCGCTTTGCTGGACGATTTTGGCGTAGTCGTCGTAAAATCCCAAACCCGCCAGCACCACGACCGAAAGCAGGGTCAGCAACACCAGTTTGTTGTCCAATTGCGCCCACAACATCGTCGAAAAAAACAACACGGCGACAATCAAAATGCCGCCCATGGTCGGCGTGCCCTTTTTGCTCAGGACGCGCGCCGCCAGACCGCCCGCTTCCTCGGCCCGGTCGGCGTAATCCTGGCCGAATTTCTGTTGCTTGAGCCAGTGGATGATCTTTGGCCCCAACCACCAGCTCAACAGCAGCGCGGTGATGGCCGCGCCGGCGCTGCGCACCGCGATGTAATGAAACAACCGCAGCGCCGAAAGGTGGTCCGCCCACGGCGTACCTTTCGACCAATCGAGCAGTTGCTGGCTGAATAGATAAAACATTAGTCTTCGCTCACGATTTGCCGGCCTTCAACGTCTCGGTGATGCGTTCCAGTCGCACCGCCCGCGACGCTTTCAACAAAACCACGTCGCCGGTTTTTAAAAAACTTTTCACCGCCGCCATCGCCGTCTCCACGTCCGCAAATTCAATCACGCGGTTCAATCCCGCGTCGCGCGCCGCGCGCGCCGTGACCGGCGCCATTTGGCCGACGGCGAACAATTGTCCGATGCCCAATTCGGCCGCGCGCCTTCCCACTTCCGCGTGCGCCGCCTCGCTGTGCGCGCCCAGCTCGTTCATGTCGCCCAGCACTGCCACGCGCCGGCCCTGCAACGGCAGATCGCAAAGTGTCTCGAGCGCCACCAGCGCCGAATCGGCATTGGCGTTGTAGGTGTCGTCGAGCACGCGCACGCCGCCCGCTTCCCAAAATTGCAGCCGCATCTTCGCCGGCGGGCAACCGGCCAGGCCGTCCCGCACCGCGGAACGGCCCAAGCCCAGTTCCTCACTGACCGCCATCGCAAACAAGGCATTGGTCGCCTGATGCCGCCCCAGCAGATTGATCCGGCATTCGCCGCTCCATTCAATCTTTGGCGCATTCACGTGGAAGGTCACGCCATTTTTGTCGGGGCGAATTCCCTTCGCCCGCCAGTCGTTCCGTTCACCGAGGCCGACACGCACGACGCCCGCGCGCGTGCGCCGCACGATTTCTTCCGTCCATTCGTTGTCGCCGTTGACAAAGAGCCTGCCGTCCGCCGGCAACAGTTCCGCGAGGCGGCCTTCTTCCTGCGCGACCCCCGCGACGTCGCCGAAAAATTCCAGATGCTCCCGCCCGATGTTGGTGATGACGCCGTATTTCGGCCGGATCATGTTCACGAGCGGCGCGAGTTCGCCCGGATGGTTCGTGCCCGCTTCGAGCACGGCCGCCTGATGCGATTTTTCCAGCCGCAACAACGTCAGCGGCACGCCGATGTCGTTGTTGAAACTCGCCTCGCTCCACAACGCCGCCAGTTCTGGCCGGAGCGCCGAGGCGATCAATTCTTTCACCGTCGTCTTGCCGTTCGAGCCGCCGACACAAATGACCGGCAAATCAAATTCCTTCCGATACGCCGCTGCAAGTTTTCCCAGCGCCGCGCGCGGGTCGTCCACCGCAAGCACCGGGCAGTCTGGCAGTGGCACGGGCATCCTGCCGGTGCGTTTCTCGCTGAACGGGCGGGACGCCCGTGCCACTACCACCGCCGCAACACCTTTGGCCGCAACCTCGTTCAAAAAGTCATGGCCGTCGAACTTTTCGCCCTTGATGGCAAAGAACAAATCGCCCGGTTTCGCCTGCCGCGAATCGGTGCACACATCTTCCACCAAGGTTTTCACCGATCCGCGGCGAACTTCAGCGGCGCAGGCTTCGGCAACAAATTTCAAAGAGCGTGGTTCCACGGCAAATGTCCGGCTGTTTCATGGGGCCGGTAAACTGGCCGGGCGCCGCGGCCCACCCACGGCCACGAGTGGCGGCGAATTGGTCGGCCCCGAAGTTTTGTCCGGCGGAATGTTCAAATAACTGGCGCAGCGCTCGGCGATTTCACGGAACACCGGGCCGCAGACCTGGCCACCGTAATAACCTTCTTTTGGCTCGTCCATCACCACGGAAATGCAGAGCTGCGGATCGTCCGCCGGGAAAAACCCGATGAACGTTGCAAAATACTTGCCCCGTTCGTAACCGTCGGGCCCGACTTTCTGGGCCGTCCCGGTCTTGCCCGCCGCGGTGTAATCCCTCATGGCCGCGCCCGGGGCGGTGCCCTCCGGCGAAACGACCGTTTTGAGCGCTTCAATCATCAGCTTGTCCGTGGCGTCGCTGATGACCTGTCGCACGCGTTGCGGCGCATATTGCTGCACCATGTCTCCGCCGCGGTCTTCCAGGCGGTTCACTAGCATCGGCCGCATAAGCCAGCCGTCGTTCGCAATGGCGCCCATGGCCATGAGCATTTGCAGCCGCGTCACCGCCACACCCTGCCCCATCGGGATTTGCGCGATGGAGACCTTGCTCCACTTTTTCACCGGATATAAAATCCCATTGACTTCGCCCGGCAGCGGGACGCCCGTGTGTTCGCCAAAGCCGTATTTGGTCGCGTAATCGTAAAGCCGGTCCGGGCCGAGGCGGATGCCGATCTTGGCCGCGCCGATATTCGACGATTTTGTGATGATGCTTTTGGTGGTAAGCATTCCGAACGGCTCATGGTCATGCAAAACCCGCCCCGCGTAGGCGAAATGTCCTTCTTCACAATTAAACGTGTCGCCCAAGTGCACCACGCCGTCGTTCAGCGCGCCGGATACCACCACGACCTTGAACGTCGAGCCCGGTTCCATCACGTCGCAGACGACGCGGTCGCGGCGGGCATCGGCGGTTGCGGCGCCGGGATTGTTGGGATCAAAATTTGGCAGGGTCGCCATTGCCAGGATTTCGCCCGTGCCGGGACGCATGACGATGCCGGTAATGCTGATGGGCGTATGCTTCTGCATGGCGTCGGCCATGGCGGTCTCGACAATGTGCTGAATCGCCGAGTCCAGCGTGAGCACCACATTGAGGCCGTCGCGGGCTTGCACGTCTTCATCGCGCAGCGCAACCAGTTCACGCCGCTGACGGTCGGTTTCCGTCACGCGCCAGCCCGCCACGCCGCTCAGCGCAGAGTTCAAAACCAATTCAACGCCGTCGCGTCCCGAGATCCGCGAAACGCCGGCGCCGTTCAACTTTACCTCATCCGAGCCAACGAAACCGAGCACCTGGGCAGCCAGCGGGCCGTTGGGATAAACGCGCAACTGGCTCGCCTCGGCAAAAATCGCGCTTTGGCGCAGGTTGCTGAAGAACGCGCGATTGGTCTTGGACAATTTGCTTTCATCCACGCCGAACGAAAGATTGGTCATGGCCATTTGAATCTTCTGCCACGTCTCGTCGGGAACGTTTTTCTGAAGGCGGACATAATAAAGTCCGTTGGTGACGGCCTCGCCCTTTTCATTCTTGCGGATGCGGGGAATCAGCCGCTGATAAAGATCGCCTTCGCCCAGGCCCAGCAACGGCGCGAGGGCGCGCGCGACCGCCGCCTGCTGGTTGCCGATCAACGACGGATTCGCGCAAACCGTTTTCACGGATATGGTCGTGGCCAGCAGGTTGCCGTTCACGTCCAAAATATTGCCCCGGCGCGGCGCCTTGAAGAAATCGCGCTCGGTGTTCAACTCCGCCATTCTGGCGAGTTCGTCATGCCGCAACACCTGCAAGTCCACGAGCCGGTAACCCAACCCGGCGAACGCCGCGCCCAGCAGCAGCAGCAGCAGCCACAGGCGTCGCAGTTGCAGTTTGTTGCTCATTTTCAAAACGGCCGGCCGCCCGCGGCGATCGGTTCCTCAACCAATGGCGTCACGGGCGGCGGCCAAAATCTTGCATGTTTTACTGGGTCGTCGCGTTGGTATGGCGCACGGCCAGCCGGCGCGCGGCGTCCTGGTCTCCGGCAGACACCGGCGAGGGTTCGGGCAGGCGCCAGATTTGCGACGGCTGTGCCGGACCCAGGCCGAGATTCAATTCCCGCGAACGCCGGTCCAGCATGGGCGGCGAACGCAGCATCGCCAGTTGGTCGCCGAGCTTTTGATTCATGTCCTTAATCTGCCCCAGGCGGATTTCCCGCTGCCGGATTTGCTGGCCGAGCTGGTAGATCTGGCTCTTTTGCCAGACATAACCGACCGCCGAACCGGCAATCAACAGGCACAAGAACAACGCCTTCAATGCCGGTCCAAACCGGATCACCGCCGACTGGCTTTTTCGATTTTTCATGGTTCAAATCTTTTCCATCACCCGCAATTGCGCGCTGCGGCTGCGCGGATTTTCCGCAATTTCCGTCGCCCCCGGCCTGATGGCCTTGCGCGTCACCCATTTCAACTCCGGCACGCGCGGCTCGCGCAACTCCGGAACGTCCACTTCCCCCGCAAACGTGTAATCCCGCGACCGCGCGCGCCCGAAATCCTTCACCACCCGGTCCTCCAGCGAATGAAATGTGATGACCGCCAGGCGTCCGCCGGGCTTCAACGTTTTCACCGCCGCTTCCAATCCCCGTTTCAAAGAGCCGATCTCGTCATTCACCGCGATCCGCAGCGCCTGAAAAATCTTTGTCGCCGGATGCGTCTTTTTTCCGCGGCGCGGCGAAATCTTTTCGATCAATTCCGCCAGTTGCCGGGTCGTTTCAAATCTTTGCTTCTCCCGGCCGCAAACGATTGCGCTCGCCATACGTCGCGCGTCCCGTTCGCCGCCCAGTCCCCAAAAAATCCCCGCCAGTTCTTCCGCGTTCGCGCCATTGACCAACTCCGCCGCCGTCAGCGATTGCCGCGTGTCCATCCGCATGTCTAGCGGCCCGTCATGCTGGAAGCTGAATCCCCGTCCGGCGCAATTCAGTTGCGGCGAACTCACGCCCAAATCCAGCAGCACGCCGTCCCAGCCTGCCGCCGGTGCCCACTCGGCCAGGTCTGCAAAATTGCCGCGGCGGATTTCAAATCGTCCGGCGAATTCCGCCAGCCGCGCCCGCGCCGCTTCAACCGCGTCGCCATCGCGATCGCATCCAAGCAGCCATCCAGTCGGCGAACTCGCGGCCAAGATAATCGCCGCGTGCCCGCCCCCACCGATGGTTCCGTCGGCGTAACGACCGCCCGGCCGGGGCCGCAGTGCGTCCAGCACCTCCGCCGCCATCACCGGTTTGTGAACGAAATCTGGCACTGAGCATGGGTTCTTGGCCGGTTCAACCCGCGTTCATTTTCAAAAACCGTGCCCCCAACAGTCCCCAGGGCTTCCGGGCCGTTCCCGGACCCGGTTCCCTCGCATCGCTCGCGGGCCGGGACTTCAGCGGAACAATCTCGACGTCCACGTCGCTGAGGTCGTTCCGCAGGACTTTTACCGCGTCCAGGGAAAGCTCCGCCTGCACGGGGAGTGTCGCGGTCTTCCGCCCGGCCGCGCGGAGCGCGGGTCCTGACGCAAATGGGTTCAACCGGCTGATCCATTTCAATGAATGGACGGGGTTTGGGGACGGCGAAGCCGGTCTTTCTGCGGTCGTTGACTGGTTGTTGGCCGCACGCGGCGCCGGAGAAAACGTCGGCAGCTTTTGGGTTTTAGCTGCAACGACGGTGATTGGTGTTTTGACCGGCGCGGCGGCGGTTTCTTCCGGGGAGATTGCCTCCCCGGGCTGGTTCGCAGATGCAAATGGATTTTTCGGCGAACCAAATTTTGGCAGATAATACTGTTTGTTGGCGCGATACGGACTTTCGCCACGGCGACCGAGCGCCAAACTTCTTCCGGCAGCGAGCAAGGTTCCAAGTTTCATAATTATTCCATCAGTCTGAAGGCGTCAGGCGCCAACGCTGCGTCGGCAGCCTGAACCTTTTCGTAACGTTCGGGATTCCAAATCTCAAACCGGTCGAGCAACCCGACCAGCATCGCTTCGTTCTTGAGCCCCGCCTCGCGGGCCATTTCTTCCGGCAGACAAATCCGTCCGGCCTTGTCCACGATCGCCTGCGCCGAACCACTCCCGATAATGCGCTTCAAAACCACTTTTTTGGGATCGCTGTTCGGCATCGCATCAATGGATTGCATCAGTTTCGCCATTTGCGCCAGCGGCAGCACCCGCACACATGGCCCCACCCCCTCCCGCGGCCAGAGAATCAGCGTCAGCTCCAAATCCGCCCTTTGAGGCCGCCATTTGGCGGGGATTTGCACGCGCCGCTTCTCGTCCACGCCATGCCGAAAGCGCGAATTGTAGTAAGCCGGTTCTTTGTTTGTAGCACTGCCCATTTGTTCACCGTGGGAACAGCGAACAGCCTTTCTCCCCACGACGCCCCATTTCTACCCACTTTGCCCCATCTCGTCAATAAAAAATTTGAATTTTTTTTGCGGTTTATTCAGAAGTTATTCACAACCTCAAAACCCGCGCCAAACGGCCGAATTTTCAATCTCGTTGCCTGACAACTTGCAACTGGCGGCCTGAAACTTGAAACTCGCCGGGATGCGAACCGCCGATTTCGATTTTGTGCTGCCCCCGGAATTGATCGCGCAGCGTCCCGCGCCCCGGCGTGACGAATCGCGGCTCCTGGTTTTGAACCGCGCTGGCGTGCGCATCGAACACCGCCGATTCCGCGAGTTCCCGGAGTTTCTTCGCGCCGGCGACGTGCTCGCCTTGAACAATTCGCGTGTCATTCCCGCGCGCCTGCGGGGCGCGAATGCCCGCACTGGCGGACGATTTGAAATCCTGTTGCTCGAGCAATACGCCGTAAACGACTGGTGGGCGATGCTGCGACCGGCCCGGCGCGCGCGCGTCGGCGCGCAAATTGCCATTCATGACCCGAAGGGAAATCCGGCTGGCATCGGCGCGGTTGTCGTTGAAACCAATGACGAAGGCTGCCGGCGCTTGAAATTTTCCGGCACGCCGGACATCGGCGGCCAGCTCGAACGGCTCGGGGAAACTCCTTTGCCGCCCTACATTCACCGGGACCACGAACTTCCGGAGGACCGGGAACGCTACCAGACGGTTTTTGCCGAAAGGGACGGCTCGGTGGCCGCGCCGACGGCGGGATTGCATTTCACCCCGGAACTGCTGGAACAAATCCGCGGGCGCGGCGTTCAGGTTTGCTTCGTCACCCTGCACGTCGGCCCCGGCACTTTTCTGCCGGTGAAAACCGATACCTTGGCCGCACACAAAATGCACGAGGAACGATTTGAGGTTGGCCAGCAAACGGCGCGCATCGTCAACGAAGCCAAAAGTTCGGGCCGGCGCGTGATCGCCGTTGGGACGACGGCCGTGCGCGTGCTCGAAAGCATTGCCGGGCAGAACCATGGAAAAACCGCTGAATACGCAGGAAAAACGCGTATTTTCATCCATCCGCCATTTCAGTTCAAAACCGTGGACGCGCTGTTGACCAACTTTCATCTCCCCTGCTCCACGCTGTTGATGCTCGCGAGCGCCTTCGCCGCGCCGGGCGAAACGCGTGGACGTGAAATGATGTTGGCGGCTTATGCCGAAGCCATCCGGGAACATTACCGTTTCTACAGCTATGGCGACGCGATGCTCATTTTATGAACCCGTCACCCGCCACCCGTCACCCCTCACGGCCCTTTGTCCTCGTAAACATGGCGATGACGGCGGATGGCAAAATTGCGACGGCCAACCGCGCGGTTTCGTCCATCGGCAGCGCTCGTGACCGCGAGCATCTGCTTGAACTGCGCGCGACCGCGGATGCGGTGGTGGCCGGCGCGCGAACGGTGGATTCGTCCCCGATCAACCTGGGACCGGGGCGGGCCCGATTCCGGCGACGGCGTCTGAAACGCGGGCTGGCGGAGTATAATTTGCGCATCATTGTCAGCGGCAGCGGTTTGGTCAATCCGCAAGCGGAAATTTTCAGACATCGTTTCTCGCCCATCATTGTGTTGACAACCAAACGCGTGCCGCGGGCAAGGCTGCGCCAACTGCGGGCCGTCGCGGACGAAGTAAAGTTTTTCGGCAGGCGCGAAATCAATTTTCGAGCGGCGCTATGCTGGTTGCGGACGAAATGGGGCGTCAAACGCCTGCTGTGCGAAGGCGGCGGAGAATTGAACGATGCCTTGTTCCGCGCCGGATTGGTGGATGAACTGCACCTGACGATTTGCCCGAAAATTTTTGGCGGGCGCCATGCGCCGACCATTGCCGGGGGCAGCGGCTCCCGCCGGCTGGCCAACGCCGCGCCGTATCAAATCAAATCTTTCAAACGCATTGGCAATGAGATATTTGCCGCGTTCACCGTCTGCGGACATAAGTGAACAACCCCGATGTTATTCACAAGCCCGGATTGCGGTGGACTGGCACCCGTTGGGGAGCACACCCGCCGCCGGGTGTTGCTGGACGCGCCTCGCGTCCAGCCTGTTGCGCGCGTGACCAACACCGGAGTTTGGAAAATGACGATGCGTCCGATGTTTTCCGCGCCGCCGTCGCGCTGGCGCGCTTTGGCGCGCCGCGGAAGGGCGCGGAAAACCGCACCCAGGGGCGGGCGCGCTCCCCATCAACTTCGGAGTCCGGGTTGAATCGGCCGCCCACGGCTTATTTCTTTGCCGGACCTGCCTTTGCTTCCACCCAACGCGCAAACAGCCACAGCAAATCCGACAAACGATTGAGATAAATAATAATCTCGCCGTTTTTTAATTCACCGCATTTCTTCAACGCGCACACGCGGCGTTCCGCGCGGCGGCAAACCGTCCGGGCCACGTCCAGCGCGGCGGAAGACTTCGTCGCCCCCGGCGTTGCCCAGCCCTTGGAGCTGACGTTTTGCGCTTCAATTTCATGGACGAGCGCGTCCAGTTTCGCGGTCATCCCCGGCGTGACGGGCGCGTTACCGTCCTTGACGTAGCGCTTCAAATCCTCCAGCCGAACGCTCAACTCGCCCATCAACGCAACCAGGTCCTTTTGAATCACGGGCAGATTCTCCCGGACGAAATCATGTTCCGCCGTCGCGCGCGCCAGGCCGAGCGCGGCATTGAGCTCGTCCACCGCGCCATAAGCTTCGACGCGGGGATGCGATTTGGGGACGCGGCGGCCATACATGAGCGCCGTCGTGCCGTTATCACCGGTTTTGGTCGCAATGCTCACGGGATCAGCCTAAGCCGCTGGATCG
The DNA here is from genome assembly GCA_050013895.1 of Verrucomicrobiota bacterium. Classification (GTDB taxonomy): domain Bacteria; phylum Verrucomicrobiota; class Verrucomicrobiia; order Limisphaerales; family UBA11358; genus UBA11358. Next base: position 12,622 of record JBEKEJ010000028.1, read on the forward strand.
GCGCTTGCCAAGCAGAACCTCATGGCCAATGCGGCGCAGGATGCCATGAACCGTGGTTTGAGACGACCTCGGCTCACCGCCGCTGCCATGAAAGGCGGCCCCGCTGATGTGGTAGCGGCGGACGTCTCGTCTGCCGTAGAGGGCTGGCGTCTCGCCGCCCGGAAAGAACGATGCCAGATGTATGCGGTTGTGAAATGTTCCAGCGCGGTTCGTGGGTTCAAGCGTTTTATCCGCCGGGCGGGACGCCCCGGCTCTACGGCAGGCAGGCTGCCCGCCGCCACGGGAACGCGACGGCGTGCGCCAATGTCAATCTGATCTGTTATATCACTTCGCCGCCGGACGATTGATTGGCGCCGGGGGCGGCAGTGAAACCAATCTTTGATATGCCAGAACCCCCTTCACAATCGCCTGCGCCATCTGGCGGCGATACGCATCACTGAAAATCTTCCGGCCTTCAACCGGATGCGTCATGTAACCGCCTTCTACCAAAATCGCCGGCATCGTGGCGTCGCGCAGCACGGCGAACCGCGCCCGGCGCACGCCGCGGTCGTTCGCGTTGAGATTTTTCACCAACGATTTCTGGACCTGATACGCCAGCAGCAAACTCCTTTGCTCGTTGCGATTTGCCATCGTCGGCCCGTAATCGCTCCCCTCGCCCTGCGCGTCGGTCGAACTGGCGCCGACGGGCGTGATGCAATAGGTCTGCGGCCCTTCGACTTCGTTTTTCCCGGTCGGCGTCGCGTTGAAATGCAAGCTTACGAACAAATCCGCCCCGCGCCGGTTCGCCAGCGCCGGACGGTCGGGCAGTTCAACTTTCGTGTCCTTGCTGCGCGTCAGGATGACATTGAATCCGGCCTGTTTAAGCTGGTCGCGCAATTCCAGCGCCAGCGCCAGCGTGTAGGTCTTCTCGCTGTGCCAGAACGTGTGGTTGCCCGTGTCCTTGCCGCCGTGACCAGGATCGAGGCAGATGGTGGTGATGCGTTTGGCGTCGGCAAGCCGGGGCGGGAACAAAAGCGGCCGGATGGCCGTGTTAACATCCATCTGGGCGATGAGCAATGCGCCGTGATCCGACGCCACCGGGAAGGACAGCGCCACATTGATCCCGTTGACCTCCGCCATGCGTGAATCCTTGTCAAACACCAGCCGCGTCGTGCGGTTGGTCGCCACAATTTTGTCGCCGCGTTCGAGCCAGAAACATTTCAATCCGTTCGCGCGCGCCCAATCCGCCAGCGCCACATAATTCTGGCCGTTGATGTAGGCCGCGTGCGCCGGCTTCACCCAGCACGAGAAAACCAACGCCGCCAGCAACGCGAAACAAATTTTCATGGCGGCGCAACTTGCCCGCCCGCGTTGCCGGATTCAAGTGGAAATGGTTGGTTGAAAAAGCCAAAGCTAAAGGATAAAGGCTAAACTCTAAATTCAGGTTTAAGCCTCCGGCGCTTGTTCTTCAGTTTTTTTGGCGCTTCAGCCTTTAGCATTCAGCCTTCAGCCTTTTTTTATCTATTATCTCCCAACCGCCGTTCGCCGAACCGTTTCGCGGCTCTGTATTTGCGAAAACTCCGCCCCGGTTTATATTGCCCGTCAATTGGCGTAGCCTCTCCGCTATGATCGAAGCCGAAGTCATCAGGATCATGCGCGAACATCTGGAAGGACTGTTCCCAAGGGTCTGCCCCAACTGTAACCGCCATTTTGCCACGCTCCGGGAGTATCTGCTGATCACCAAACATCTGGGCCCGGCCATGCCCTACGATGCGGATACGGGCAATTGGAAACCCGTGCGGCCGCTGGGGACTGTCACGTATGCCAGTTGTCCCTGTGGCACCACGCTGGCCCTCAGTTCTGAAGGCATGCCGCTTCCACGGCTCTGGTCGTTGCTGAACTGGGCCAGGATCGAAATGCGAAGGCGGCGACTGACTCCGCAGGAGTTGCTGAATTATTTGCGCGACGAGATCTGCAAACAGGTTTTGGCCGCGCCAGGCCAGGGAGACACCTGAGTCGGAACAATTCGATTACACCACGGACCTGCCGCGACGGGCGCGAGCACGGGGGGTGGACACGGATGAACCTGACGCGGCTTGCGCCGCAACCACAATTTTTGGACTGCGGCGGGAATCCCGCAGAGCGGGAGCCACGCCGCTTTCGGAGGTTGGTGGACGTGCGAAAAGCGGTGTCGCCGCTACGCTCTGCCACCGCACTCCAAATCTTTGTTTTCCTCTGCGAACCTCTGCATCTCTGCGCCTCTGCGTTTAAATCCGCGTTAACAACCTTCAACCATTCGGCTTCGCTGTTAAAAGTTTGATTTCCAGGCGCAATCGCTTTTAATGCCCCGGCTTAGTTCTGGAAATGAACATCCACGAGTATCAGGCCAAACAGTTGCTCGCCCGGCACGGCGTCGCCGTGCCGCTCGAAATCCCCGCCCGATCACTCGGCCAGGTCCGCGCCGCGGCGGAGAAAATCGTCGCCGGCGGCAGCGACAAAATCGTCGTCAAATCCCAAATCCACGCCGGCGGACGCGGCAAGGGCATGTTCACCAGCGGGTTTCAAGGCGGCGTGAAAACCGCCGCGTCGGTGGATGAGGCCGTTTCTCTCGCCGGCAAAATGCTCGGCAACCTGCTCGTCACCAAACAGACCGGCCCGGACGGACGCCGCGTCCAGACCCTGCTCATCGCCAGTGGCGCAATAATCAAACGGGAATTTTATCTGGCCGTGCTGCTCGACCGCGCCGCCGGCCGCCCGCTCGTCATGGCCAGCACCGAAGGCGGCATGGACATCGAGGAGGTCGCCGCCAAAACGCCGGAAAAGATCATCAAGGAATGGATTGACCCCGCCACCGGCATCATGCCGTTCCAGGCCCGCAAAATCGCCGCCGCCCTCGGCCTCAAAGGCGATTTGTTCAACGCCGCCGCCAAGCTGGTCACCGGCGTTTATAACACCTGGTGGGAATGCGACGCGTCCCTGGTTGAAATCAACCCGTTGTGCGTCGTCGAACTTCCCGACGGCAGGGAATCCGTCGTGGCGCTGGACGCGAAAATCTCGCTCGACGACAACGGCCTTTACCGGCATCCGGACATTCAGGCGATGCGCGATTTGAATGAGGAAGCGCCGCTCGAAATCGAGGCCGGCAAGTTCAACCTCAATTACATCAAGCTGGATGGCAACATCGCCTGCCTCGTCAACGGGGCGGGTCTGGCCATGGCCACGATGGACATCATCCACCATTTCGGCGGCAGCCCGGCGAATTTCCTCGACGTGGGCGGCGGCGCGAGCACGGAACAGGTCGCGGCGGCGTTCAAAATCATTCTCCAGGACCCGCACGTGAAGGGCATTCTGGTGAACATCTTCGGCGGCATCATGGATTGCAACGTCATTGCCTCCGGCATCGTCGCCGCGGTGAAGGAAACCGGCTTGAAACTTCCCCTGGTCGTCCGGCTGGAAGGCAACAACGTCGTGGCCGGCAAAAAGACGCTGGCCGAATCCGGCTTGAAACTCATCACGGCCGATTCCATGGCCGATGCGGCGCGGAAGGTGGTAGAGGCCGTCGGGAAATAATGGACATCCGCTGCTACAAGTTTTGAAACAGTCTCACCGGGTCCGGCCACAGGCAAGGCGGATTCGACCGCCCGGGTCAGCCACTTTTCGGACAATCGCTCAAAAAGAAAGGAATTTCAGCACCTGCACTTCCTTCGGGAAGACGAGTTCAATCATGTTTCCGTTGAATTGCACGTCGAGCGGCGCGCGCCCTTGCTGGTAATCCCACGCGACTCTGCCGTTCCTGGAATTTATCCGGCGGATGTGGAGGAACGGCGGATCGGGATTGATCCCGGCGACAGCCGCAGTTCTGGCCTCGACCTCGGAAACACCATGTGACTGGACAGTGAAAATGAACTTGCCGGATAGATAGGAGATGAAGCCGCCCGGTTTCATGCTCCACAATTGCTTGCCGGTCCTGGGATCAATTTTGAGGAAGATGGCGTCCGTTTTCTGATTGATGTCAATCTGCCTAGCATACTTGATGTTCTCCGGGCTGGCGGTGGTGCTGTTCACATACATCATTCCCTGGTCATCGAAAAACAAACCCACGATGCCGACGGATGGCAACCGCCAGCGCACGTTGCCCGTCGCCAGATCAAACGCCGTCAGCACCGCCTGATCAAACACAAAAAGCGTGTCGCCGCCTTCGACGCACGGTCCCTCGCCAAACTGCGTGTTTTCCCCGCCGAAAGCGCCTTCGCCAAAAGCGCCGGCGCCATTCATGACGCTGTAGGCCAGCGCGGCCTGCCACAGTTTCTTGTTGGTCTTGTCAAAAACGATGACGGTTTTCCCCGCCGCCAGCACGTTCACGGTTTTCAGTGGAAACAGAGAGGGCGGCCCGACGACTTCGCCGGTCCAGTCCGCGGCCTCCGTCGAGCCGGGGCGGCGGAGGGCGACTTGATAACGGCTCTCGTCCTCTTCCACCGTATCGCCACCGTGGTTGCGCTGCATTTCGTTGAGGATTTCGTTGGCCACATCGGCCGTCCTGGTAACGTTTAAATTGCCACTATCGAGCACGGATTTTTGGGGCGGGGCTTTCATGGCTTCGCGCGTGACAATCCGCGATTCAAGCAACCGCGCCGAAAACTGAACGGAGTCATACTTACCGGGTATGAGCGAGTAACGTTCGACCGACTGAAGACGATTGGTGGATTGAGATGCCAACGCGCCGTGCGGCGGTTGGGAACGCGAATCATCAGGTTGATCGTTGGCTTCCTGTAGGATGCGTTCCTGGTGCATGCTGTTGGCCAGTAATGCCGGCAACGCAATCCGCGCGGGCAATGGCAAACTTTGCGCCTGCTCCGCGACCTTTCCCGGATTCAGCGGTTTTCCGGCAGTTGCCCCCGGCACCAGCGGCAGACCGGCGGCGGGCGGACCAGCGGCGCCTCCGGCTGAAGCTGCAGCCATCGTGCCGGGCGCATTGCGCGCCACGGCAACCGCGGACTTTCCCGGCGGGCCGATTTCCTCGGTGCGCAACTCGCCGGTGGCCAGATTGACGTGCGTGATGACTTGTTGGCCGGTCCCGTTTTCAGCCATCACCAGCAGTTCGCCGCCTTGTGCAACCATTTCCCCATAGCCGCCCGCGAGTGGAATTTCCTGCAACACCTTGCCGCTGTCCCAATCGTAGTGCGTGAGTTTGCCCGGCGCGCTGACCCAGACGTTCGAGCCGTCAACCTGCAATTGCAATCCCGCCTCCATCTCGCGCTCAATGAATTGAGTCATGTCTTCGCCCGCTGACCCTTTCCCCAGGGCATTCATAGCCTGCGCGTCTCCACCTGCCCTGGCGACGGCGTCCTTGAGCAGTTGCGGGTCAATCAACTGCCGCGACCAGATTTCTTTTTTTGACTTGAGGTCGCACCGGGCCAGGGTGCCGCCATGCAGGAAGACAATCTGGTTTTTCCCGCAAATCCGCGACTGGCCGGAATAGGCGGCATCGGTAAAGCGAACGGAAAAGACCGGGTGCGGGACTGAACCGAACCACGCATACCAAAACCAGAAACCAAGCAACGCGACCACGACGGCGGCAAGCGCGCCGGAAATCCTGCCGGTCTTCCGCCAGAACCGGGCTTCGACAACCGATTTCTGTCCGGCATAGACGGGAACGTTGATTTTTCTCGCCTCAGCCTTGGCCTTGCACAGCGGCGAGCAGACGTAGCCGAACAGCTCCATGCACTTCGGGCAAAGCGGTCTCTGGCAAACCACACAGCGTTCCGTGCAAAGTTCGCCCCGGTGTTTGAGGCAGAACTGCGGCGCAGCAGAACCCACGACGGGATCGCCGGTCTGGCCGGCTGGTTCAGCCACGGGCGCAACACGCAATTGCGGCGTCGGAACGGAAACTGAAACCGGGGGTGACAGGCTGGCGGCGGG
>JBEKEJ010000029.1:0-18434 GCA_050013895.1 Verrucomicrobiota bacterium
CTGGAAGCCGAGGGCTATCTCAAGCGCCGTGCCGCGTCAGGGACTTATATTGCCGGCAAACCGAATCGCCTGACACGGGTTGAACTCCGCTTCAACCGGCGCGCGGCGCAGGCCGGCACTTTCGGCTCGCACCTGCTGCAATGCTTGAAGGCAGAACTGGTCAAAGCGCGAATTCATCCCAGAGTGCGCTGGGCGGACACACCTGTCGTTTTGTCACCCGGCGTTTTGCCGGTGTTGTGGGAAGCGCCCAAAGTGGTCCGGCAAATCCTGGGCACGAGACATTATGCGCTGCTGTTGAATGATCGCCCGGCCTCTGGACTGGAAGGGGCTTTCATGGACGCCGTGGCGACCGATGATTTCTCTGCCGGTGTCTGCGCCGCCCAGGTGCTCATGGCGCGCAATTCCAAAGGCCGCCGATTTGCCGTCATCGCCGGGCCGCCGGCGGACAGCCGGAGCACCGATCGAGTCAGGGGGTTTCTCTCAAGATTGCCGGGAGCCAGGAAATTTAGCGCGGGCGACTGGTTTGGGAGGCGGGTTCCAAGGATACTCCAAGAGGGACTGCGAGCCGGCCAGGACGGGGTATTCTGCGTTAATGACCATATCGCAGCCGTCTTTCTGGAATGCTGTCAAAATCAGAGCATCACGCCTCCGCCGGTGATTGGCCACGACAATACTCCCAATGCCGAAAGGCTTCACCTTACCACTATTGGCATTCCCTGGAATGAAATTGCTGCCGTTGCGCTGGAGTTGATCCAGTCCCGCCTGAATGGTTATTCCGGTGTTGCCCGGCAGGTAATTTTGGCTCAACGCCCGGTGTTTCGACTCACAGCTTAGGCCGGATTTCAGACTTTTGAATTAATCCGGACTTCGAAGTTAATGGGGAGCGCACCCGCCCCGGGTGCTGTTTTCCGCGCCCTCGCGGAAAACATCGAACGCATCGAAATTTCCCGAACGCTGGTGCCGGTCACACGCGCAAGAGGCTGGACGCGAGGCGCGTCCAGCCACACCCGATCCGTCTGCGCTTCGCTTCGACGCGACCGCGCCGAAGCCGGAGGCGAAGGCGGGGGCGGGTGTGCTCCCCGACTTGAGAGGTCCGATTTGATCACGGCCCGACCAAACTGAACTGGAAAGCGGATGCCGGCGTGCTGACAAAAATTCTCCTCAGAAGATTCTCCGTCAATCCGGCATCGAGAAGCTGCGGGCGAAAAACCGTCAGCAAAAAACTCATTCCCGGCCCGCCGCCATACTCTTTCCAATAACCGCGCCGCGCGGCGTCCATGCCCAGCATGAGCTGATCAGGAAAATCCGGGGCGAGCGCGATGAGCAAATCGAGCGTTGGGTTGCCCTCCTTCCAGCGAAAGGCGCTGTCGAATTCAACGCGCGCGCCACTTTGCAAAATGTCGCGGTGATAAACAACATCGGGCTTGCGGTCGGTGTGGGAAAGCGTGACGCGCTGGAGATCAACACCCGCTGCGCGCAACAGTTCAATTTGCTCCAGCGCCGCCGTGCCTTGCTCGGTATGCGTCAAAATCGGACAACCGGTCCGGCGATGCGCTATGGCCGCGGCCTTGAAAATCCGCCGTTCGCGGTCCTCAATGCAATCCAGCCCGCCGGCGATTTTTACCAGGCCGGCGCGCTGCGGCAGCCGTTTCAAAACCGGCCCCCCGAGGTCGTTGGCGTCAATGCCGTCGTTGATTTCTCCAATAAACACCTCGGCCAGTTCCTCCACGGAAAGCCGTCCGCCCCAATGGCCTTCCGGATAGTACTTCCGCAGGTGCAGGCCGGTCGGGCAGACGATGTGAACATCGGAACGCCGCGAAACTTCCGCCAGCTTGGCGGCGTTCCGTCCGCCCGTCGGCATCGAATCAATCATGGCCCCGCCGCCGTCAGCTTTGAATTGCGACAACTCACGCGCCGCGAGTTCGACCGAGTCCAGGCGAAAGTCCGGGAATTTTTCGGTCAGGTAACCCGGGTCAATGATGATGTGCTCGTGCGCATAGCAGGCGCCGAGTTGCTCCGGCGCGATGTCGCCCAGGACAGTCCGGATGAAACTCACAGGTCCATGCCCTCCCCGTTGTGCAGTGTGCAGTATCTCTGGCCGAGCCGCCGGCATGCCGCTTCAAACTCATCCGGCGACGCGGTGTTGAACTCGAACAGGTTGAAGTGGTGAGGAATGGCGATGCCTGCGCCGATCGCGCGCGCCAGCCCCGCCGCTTCGCGGCCATTCATGTTTCCCGCAACGCGCCGCTCGGGCTTGTTGCCGTTGATGGGCACGAGCGCCACATCCGGCCTGAAAGGAGCCAGCGCCGAGACCAGCCCGTCGTGCAACAACGTGTCGCCGCTGTGATAAATCGTCTTTCCGCCGAGACGCGCGACGCACCCGAGGAAGCGGCAGCCGCCGCGTTCGTCGCGCTCGACGGTGTTGTGCGCCGCCGGAATGCCATGAAATGTGACACGAGCCACTTTTACCCGTTGTTCCGCGTCGAATTCGACCAGGGAGTTTTCAACCTTCCCCAGCCGCTCCAATACCAACGCCCGGTTTGCGCGCGGGATGAGGAGCTTTGCCTTTGGATTCGTCGCGAGCAGCGGCAGGAGCGTTTCAGCGTCGAGATGGTCCGTGTGCGTGTGCGAACTGGTGATGACATCAATTCCCGTCAACCGCTCCGGCGCAATCACGCGCTCGGTGATGCGCGTGTGCGGTTTGTCGGTCGCGGCATATTTCCTCGTCAGCGAATCGGAAAGATACGGATCGAACAGCACCGTCGCTTCGCGTATGTGGACCAGAAAACCGCTCTGGCCGAGCCACCAAATCCGGGCGCGCCCTTCGGCCCTGGCTCGCGCAATGTCCGCCAGCAGCGCGTCGTCTTTTTGGAAGGCGCGTTTCATGTCATTCCGGCAGGCGCAGTTCCTTTTTCATCAGCCGCACGCCGGCGACCAGGTTGGCGAGCTTTTGCTTCGCCGCCCAGCGCGCGGTCTGGCTCAACCCGCAATCCGGCGCGAACACGAGCCGGTCCGCCCGCGCATGTTTGAGGCACAGGCGCACGCGGTCGGCGATGTCGCCCGGCGTTTCGAGGTAATAGCTCTTCACGTCCACGATGCCGACGGCGGCATCCATGCGCTGCGCGATTGGCGCGATCAATTCAATCTCCGCGAACTCGCGGCTGGCCATCTCGACGTGCATTTCGTCGCACTTGAAATCGAGGAACGCCGGGAACATCGGCGCGATCCGGCGCAGGCCCACCGCGCGCGCCTTGTAATTGCCGAAACAGAGGTGCGTGCAAACGCGCGTCCGGCCGACAACCGGCTCAACCGTGCGATTGAAGATGTCCACGAAGCGCCGCGTGTCCTCGCGATAGGCGTAGCAGCTCATCGAAGGTTCATCCACACTGATCTCGGCGCAGCCGGCGGCGGCGAGGTCGTCCAATTCCTTCCGCACGACGGGCAGCAGCGCCTCGGTCAACGCCCAGCGGTCGGGGTATTGCCGGTTGGGCAGCAGCCGCCCGCTCATAGTGTAGGGGCCGGGCACGCTGGCTTTGAGCGTGACGGGCGCGGCGCGGTTCGTCGCGTTGAACAGCCGTTGCAGGCGCTTGAATTCCTCCACCACGCCCAGGCCGCGGGGCGCGCGCAGGTCCGAGGTCACTCGATGCCGGCCGCGCTGGTCGTGGGCGGGCGGACCGAAATGGCGCGGCGAGGACGATTCCAATTCGATGCCTTCGAGGTAGCCGTAGAAGGATAGATTGAAGTCGAGGCGCGTCTGTTCGCCATCGGTGACGACGTCCAGGCCCGCCGCGAGTTGATCGTGCAGCGCGGCGATGACGGCGTCGTCCTGGACCTCGGCGCGGTCCGCCGCGCCGAATTGGTCGAGATGTTGCGTGGCGAATTCCAGCCAGCCGGGAAACGGGTAGCTGCCGATGACCGAAGTGCGAAGCGGGCAGGTTTTCATGTGTTCAGTGGGTTGCGCGCGTGTTTTTGCTCCAGTCGCCGGCGCCGGTGCACGCGAATGCGGCGGGCATTTCAAGAATTGCGCCGGCGGACCGCAGCCGGTCGCGGAGCCGGGCCACGGGCACTCCGCGTGCGCCGCAGTTTTGTTCGATGGAAAGCGCGGCCGCCGTTCCGGCCGCCTGGCCCATCGCCATCGTCTGCGCCATGGAACGGCAGGAGGCGTGCGCGTCGTGCGTCGCGCTGAAGCAGCGGCCAACCGCCCAGACGTCATCGCGCCCGCGCGGCACGAGTGTGCGATAGGGCACGTCATAGGCGCCGCCATTCGGGATGTAACCCCAGACCGTCTCCTCGCTCCTGCCATCCGGCGCGGCGCGGTGGTCTTCAATCGGCGCGCCGCAGAGCAGCACCCCGTCATCGAAGCGCGCCACGTTCAGGCAGTCCTCCCGGGTCAGCCGATACTCGCCATAAACCCGCCGCGTTTCGCGCACGCCGATCTGGTGCGAGAGGCCGATGATATTCGACTCGGCAAATCCCGGCACGCACTCGCGGAAGAACCGCTCGTAGGCAAATGCCTGGCGGCGGCCCTCCATTTCGGCGGCGGTCAACTGCTCGAAATCGGTGGCGTCCACGTCAGCCACCCGAACCGCCACGGTTGAAATGCAACGGGCGGCGTTCATTTTGTGCAGGCTGCCGCCTTTGCGCGGGAGCGCGTGCGTGCCGCGGTCAACGGCATCGGCCATGCGCTGCATGAGCATTCTCTTTCCGCCGGCCTTTTCGTAAGCGGCGAGATCCACATTGCACATGCGGAACGTGGTCGTGAGCGTCTGCGCCGGCTCCAATTCGCCCGCTTTCTCATACGGAATACCGGCCAGATGGCAGAGATCGGCGTCGCCGCTCGCGTCAATAAAGCGTTTCGCGGTTATTTTGTAGAATCCGCGTTTCGTCCAGATGATGACGCTTCGCAGCGCGGCGCCCGCTGTCTCAGCGTCCACCAATGTCGCGTGCAGCAGCACGCGCACGCCGGCAGCGGCGAGCATTTCATCCCATACGAGCTTGAGCCGTTCCGGGTTGTAATTGACGCCCGTGCCGGCGCCGTAGGTGTTGGGCCGCAGAAAAATCGCGCCGGCCTCATCGAGTTTGTCCACGACGCGGTCGGGCATGCCGCCGACGACTTTGCGCGGCGGGTCGCCCGGCGTGAAGAAGCCGTAAAACGTGTCAAGCATCTGCGTGGAAGTGCCTCCCAAAAAACCGTAGCGCTCGACGAGCATCACGCGATGCCGTCCGGTCTCCGCCGCCGCGAGCGCCGCGCAACAACCGGCGGACCCGGCGCCGATGACCAGCACGTCAACTTCGGCCAGCAGGGGAACCCGGGCATGATTGATGAACTCGAACATCAGACGCCGATATTTTCGTAAAGCTTCGCCAGCCGTCGCGCGTGTTCGTCGTAAGCCGCCTCAAACAACTCCGCCGCGCGCCGTGCGCCGACCACGTTGGCGCCGGTCAACACCTTAGGTGGCTGGCCGGCGCGGGTGAGGCGCAACGCGACCTCGGCCTTGATCGAGTTGACCAGCAGACAGCCGCCGATCGTCGAGCCGGGCGCCACCGGGGTGTCGAGCCCTTCGATGCGCACCATCGCATCGCCGGCCGGAGCGCCGGTGTCGAGAACGAGGTCGGCAAAATCCTGAAGTTTTTTGCCGTCGGCGCGCCGGCTCGTGCTGGCCTCGGAATGGGCGCGGCTGATGATGGCCACGACGCGCACGCCGCGCTCTTGAAACTGCTCGGCCATCTCGATCGGCACCATGCTGCAGCCACTCGACGAGATGACCAGCGCGCTGTCCTGCGGTGAAAGCACGAAGTTGCGCAGGATGCGCTCGGCCAGGCCGCTGACATTTTCCAGGAACATCGCCTGCCGCTGGCCGTTGGCGCCGACGACGAGGTTGTGAAAACTCAGCGATAGCTCGACGATCGGATTGAAGCCGGGGAACGAACCGTAACGCGGCCACATCTCCTCGACCATGATGCGCGAATGCCCGGAGCCGAACACATGCACCATGCGGCCCGCCAAAATACTTTGGGCAAACCAGTCTGCCGACTGTGTAATTTGTGGAAGTTGCCGTTCAACGGCAGCCACCAGTTCGCGTGACAGCCGCAGATAACTTTCGGCGGGTGAAATATCGTTGTTCATAAAGGCTGGACAGTTAATGGGTGCGATGAATATCAAAATTGAGCGCGGTGTCAAAAAGCGCGATGACATTGTCCGGCGACACATTGGCTTGAATGTTGTGAATCGGCGCGCACACATAGCCGCTGCCCGGCGTGAAGACGCCGAGATGGCGTTCCGTTTCCGCCGCGACCTCGGCGGGCGTGCCGCGGGCGAACGTGCTCTGCGCATCACATGATCCACCCCAAAAAGTCAGCCGGTCACCGAACTCGCGCTTCAGCCGCTCCGGATCCATCCCCGCCGCCGAGGTCTGCACCGGATTGAGAATGTCCACGCCCATCTCGATGATCGAAGGCAGCAGCGGGACAATCGCGCCATCCGAGTGCAGCAGGACCTTCCAGGACGTGTTGGCATGAATCCAATCCAGTCCGCGCCGGTAGGCTGGCAGCAGCCGCTCGCGAAACATATTCACGGAAAGAAACGGCGCGTGTTGCGTTCCGAAGTCGTCGCAAATCTGGATGATCTGCACGCGACTGCCCACGGCCGCGTGGAAAGCGCGCAGATTCTCCAGCCACGCATCGGTCAATTCGGCGTAAAGCCCGTCCACATATTCCGGTTCCGACGCGAACGTGACCATCCAATCTTCAAATCCCCCCTGGCCGATCCCGTAGAACAATTCGTAGGGCGGTCCGAATGCGGCGATGACCGCCTTGTCGGTGTTGGAGAAAAGGGCTTCCGCTTCGCGGTGAAAATGATCCAGGGACGCCGCCTCCAACCTCGGCGCACGCCACCGGGAAAGGTCGGGATGCGCCGCGCCGGGATATTTTTCGAAGCGATCAAAGTAACGCCCCGTTGCCGGCATCGCCGCAATCACCGCTCCGTCACGTTTCAAAACCAATCCGCCGCCGTCCGGCTCCGGGTTGAATGCCCCCGGCACTTCCGCTTGCAGTCCATCGGGAAAAGTGAACGGTTTCCAATGCTCGTTGAGTATCCCGAATGCCACCGCGGGACGATTCAGCGCAACGCAGTCCGAACCAAAGCGCTCCGCCACCCCTTGTTCGATCTCGGCGAGCATTTGATAAACATCGAACACCCGCGGCAAAACCCCCGGGCGCAACCCGAGACGCCGCCGCAACGGAACATAGGCCCAGACGGAAATCCCGGATTGCCGCGTGCCCCCAAAGTCAATCGGCACGCGGTCCACGGGCCGGTGATTGATCGCCGCCAGGATGCGTTCGCGGGAGTTCATGGTTGATGCTGAGGGTTCATGGCGTTCCAGGCCGCGCCAAACGCACCCGCGCGGTCTCCCAGTTCCGCCGGCCGAATGCGCACCCGCGCGCCGCCTGGCCGCCACTCGAACCGGCCAAGACATTGATTGAGCGGACGGAACAGGCTTGCGCCGGCCCTGGCAATTCCGCCGCCGATGACAATCACTTCCGGGTCGAACCCATTGATCAACGAAACCATCCCCGCCGCAAGAGCCTGGATGGATTCAAGCCAGACGGCGCGGGCTGCGCGGTCATTCCGGCCGCTCGCGCCAACCAGTGCTTTGGTGGAAGCAAAGCGGCCGCGCGTCCGGGACTTGATGGTGCATTCACCGATGGCATCTTCAAGGCTGCCGGGCGTCCGCACTATGTCTTGCGTCCCGTCGGGATCGAGTGAGATGTGACCGAAATGCCCCGCACGGCCAAGGTGACCCCGCAGCAAATGACCATCCACCAACGCCGCGCCGCCGACTCCCGTCCCCAAAGTCAGGAGCAGGGCATTCTTCGCGCGGCGCGCTGCCCCGAGCCAAACCTCGCCGAGCAGCGCCGCGTGCGCGTCATTCAACACGGGAACGGCGTGGCGGACCCGCAAAGTCTTCTGCCAGTTCAACCCTTCCAAACCCGCCAGGCGCCCCGGCATGTAACTGATCGAACGTTGGTCTTTTGCCGCCAGGCCCGGCGCGGCAACACCGATCCACGCCGGCGCAGCGTGGAGGGATTGACACATTTGTTCCCCGGCCATTTTAACATTGGCAATCCAGTTGCGATTTCCCGTGTCACCGGTGGGCGCGGTGATTTCCGCGAGCACCCGGCCCGCCGGCGTCACGGCGAGCGCCTTGATGTTCGTGCCGCCGATGTCAATGCCCAGCGCGTATTTCATGGCTCCAATGGAATTTGCCCCTCACTCACGCACCAGCCGCCGTCCACCGCCAGCACCTGGCCGGTCACACATTTTGCGCCGTCGGACAGCAAATAAACGGCCGCCGCGTCGAGATCTTCCGGCTGGCCGATCCGTCCGCCATCCAGCGGCTGTTTCGTCTTGATGAAAGCAAGAATCTTGTCGTCGCCCGCCGCCCGCCGGGCCATGGGCGTCGCGACCAGCGCGGGCGCGAGCACGTTGAAGCGGATGTTCTGCGCGGCATAATAAGCGGCGCAGGATTTGGAGAAACCGATGATCGCGGACTTCGTTGTCGCGTAGGCGTGCGTGGCGAAATAAGGGGCGCTGGGCGACCACCCAAGCACGCTGCCCATGTTCAAAATGCTGCCGCCGGTGCCCTGCTTGATGAATTGCCGCACCGCGGCGCGGTTTGAGTACATGACCGACGTCAGGTTCAATCGCAACGTATAATCCCAGCCTTCGTCGCTGATCTCATGCAGCGGCCCGTCGCCCATTGTCCGTCCGCTCCCGCCGGCGACGTGATAAAGCCCGTGAAAGCCTCCAAACGTCCCGATTCCCATCGCGATGGCCTGTGGCGCGATGGCGGAGTCCGTCGCGTCGCCGACGACGGCGCGCGCCTTTGCTCCGAGCGCGGCGAGCGCCGCCCGGGCGTTGTCCGCGTTCCGTCCGACGATGATCACGGACGCGCCCGCCGCAACGAAAGCCTTCGCCGCGGACAGGCCAAGGCCCGTGGTGCCGCCAACGACGACCAGGATTTTATCTTCGAGCAGCGTCTTCACCACCTCAAACTAAACCGCACCGGCACTCCCGCGCCATAAAAAAATCAGTAATGTAATCTGCTGATATGATTATTGCTTGTCCGGCGGAATAGACGTTGACAGGCAAACGGGAGCGTCGTTACCCTGCCGCGCGAATCCTTGATCATCCATCCCAAACCAGAATATGAGCCAACCGGTCAAATCCAACTTGCGCTTGCGATACGGCCCGGAGGTCGAACGGATCTTCCCCACCGGCGCTGGAGGCTTGAGCGGCGCGGTTCGACTTGAGCACAACCCACTCCGAACTATGCGAAATGCTTGCATAATATTTTTCACCTTTTTTTCCATGTTGGCCGCCAACGCGCTGTCCGCCGCGGACAGTTCGCCGGAATACTCGGTGACCGCGAAAGGCATCACCGTGAAACTGTCAGCCAACGGTGAAATCGCCGGCGTGATTGCCGGCAGCCGCGAAAGGAACATCTCGGGCCGAACCAGCCTCGACGGCTGCACTCAAGTCGGCGCGACGAAGGCGGAAAAATTATCCGGCGGCGCGGTCGAGTTCACCCGGACGTTGCGGCACACCGCCTCGGGACGGACGCTCACGGTGGTGGACCGCTTCAAGCCTGCGGACGGCAGCGTGCGCTGGGAAATCGAAATCGCCTCCGAGGGCGAGCCCTGGACGACGCCCATCGCGACCGAACTGAATTATCCGGCGACCCCGGCGACGCGATTTTGGACGGCGTGGTCGGATCCGGTCTGGACGAACTGGTACGATACCGACAAACAGACCGGCGAATGGCGCGATCCGCTGGTGTTGCGGCCGTTGATAGACGCGGCCTGGACCTACGGCGGGTGGAACACAAGCCCCGATCATACGGTATTGCCGCTGGCGACCGTCGCGGAACCGACGGAGGATTCCGCTTTGAGCCTCGTGTTTTCTCCGGAGGACACCCTCCTGTGCGGCTCGTTGCTGACGACGACGCAGTCGGGCGCGCTCCGGTTCGCGCGCGTGAATTACCGCCTTGGCGGCGGCAAATCCGTCCGTTTTGAAATGGATTTGATCGCGCACGAGGCGGACTGGCGCGGCGGGCTGCGGTGGATGACGGCGCGCTATCCCAAATTCTTCGAGCCGCCGCTTCCGGCCGCCGATGCGATGGCCGGCTGCGCCGCCTATTCCGGCGACGAAGAGCCGATTGACGTTGCGAAATACAAGAAGATGGCGTTCCGCGTCAATTGGAAATTGGACGATGACATGCCCTACATGGGCATGTACATCCCGCCGGTGACGAATGCCGATGAAACGTGGGAGCGCGAGTGGAGCAGAGAATTGGACACGCCCGACAAGCCGCACCTGACGAGCGCCCGCCAGATGAATAATTACGCGAATTATTTAAAGACCAACGGCTTTTATTTGCTGGATTATTTCAACGTCTTCAACTTTGGCGGCAGGAACAGGCAGAACCCCGGCGGTCCCCTGTGGCAAAACCCGCGCGCCTTCGTCGCCACGAACTTTCCCCACGCGCTGTCAAGTTCCCGCCGGGGCATCATTGATTGTGGCGACCCGGATTTTGAGAAATTCATCCTGGAGCAGGCTGACCGGGACATCCGATGGATCCCCGATTCGGCCGGCATCTGCATTGATAACACCTATTTTATGATGCAAACCAACTTTAATGCCGACGACGGCGTGAGCTGGTTCAACGGCAGAGCCGCGCGTTCGCTGTGCCTTTCGTGGGATGACCTGTTTTCCAAGCTCGGCCCGGTAATGCACAACGCGGGCAAGGCGATTTTTGCCAGTCCGCTCTACGCGCGCCTCGATGTGTTCAGCCAGATTGACGGCTACTACGACGAATTCGGCTATGACGGTCGCGGGCTGAACGGCAGCGCGCTGATGGGACTGGACAAACCGGTGCTGGTGTGGACCTACAACGAATCGCTTTTCCGGCCCGATCCCGATACGTTTTTCCAGCGGTATCTCCTGCTCGGCGTTTATCCGACCGCGCCGTATCCGTGGAACAACCACTGCATCGTTCCCGATATGGATTGGAACGAGTTTTATTACAAATTCGCCGCGCTGTTCGAGCGGGACACCGGGCACCTGTGGATGACGCCGGACCAGTATTATCTTGCTTACGGCCCGTTGCTCGATGCGATGCGCGGGAAGAAATGGGTCCTCGCGCCGCATTGCGTCGAAGCGGTCGGCGGCACCGCGAAAGTCAACCTGTTCCAGGTCCCCGGCGGTTACGCCATGCCGGTCTGTTTCGGCGGCAAAGCTGATTTTGTGGACGTCATCATCAGAAATGTTCCGGACCTCGACTCCCTCAAATACTCCGTGATTCACCCCGGCGTTGAGACTGCCGTTTCTCCCACAATCCTCGTCAAGGACGGTGCGACCCTGCTGCGCGTCCCGCTGCTGCGGGGCTGCGCGATGGTGACTTTGCGAAAGTGAAAACATTAGGAAAAGCGGCCCCGCTGGCATCGTAGCGGCGGACGTCTCGTCTGCCGTATAGGGCTGGCGTCCCGTCCACCCTCCGCAGTAGTCCTGCTACGGAGGACGGGCCGCCCGGAAGGAACGATGGCAGATGCATGCGATTCTGAAAGGTTCCAGCGCGGTTCGTGGATTCAAGCGTTTTTTTCGCCGGGCGGGACGCCCCGGCTCTACGGCAGGCAGGATGCCCGCCGCTACGAAAAATGCGACGGAGTGCGCCAATGTCAATACGAACTCCCATATCGATGCTCTCCGGCGGCACGACAATGGGGACGCTGAGCAAGTGAAGGCGTTTGCCAGATGCGG
Organism: Verrucomicrobiota bacterium; assembly: GCA_050013895.1. Lineage (GTDB taxonomy): Bacteria > Verrucomicrobiota > Verrucomicrobiia > Limisphaerales > UBA11358 > UBA11358. Next base: position 11,819 of record JBEKEJ010000029.1, read on the forward strand.
CCAGGCCTGCATTCAGCGCAGTGGTCCGGGCTGCACCGCGCATGTGCTGCCATTGCGTTTCAGTGGGACCGATGATGATAACGGACGCACCCAAGGGCAACCAGAGCCTTCGCCGCGGACAAGCCGAGCCCCGTGGCGCCGCCAACCACGACCAGGTTTTTTTGAGCAGCGCTTTCACCGCATGAAACCGATTACACCGAGTTGAGACTTCCGCATCCTAAAGACATCAGTGACGCAATATGCTGATATGATTATTATTCGGCCGGCGGAAAAAATGTTGACATGCAATCTGGGGATCGCGATTCTTCAGCTCGAATCCGCGGCTGGCTCACAATGAACTGACATATAAACCAGCCGACCGGACCTGAATTGTGCATGGGAAGCGGCCCGGAGATCGGACGGGGCGTCCGAACAGGTGCTCGAGGCCTAGGCGGCGCGGTTTAACTTGAGAACAACCCATTCTGGATTATGCGAAATTCGTGTGTCATATTTTTTACCCTTCTCTCCATTTTAACCGCCAACGCGCAGGCCACGGCAGGCAGTTCGCCGGAATATCAGGTGAACGCGAAGGGCATCGCTGCGAAATTGTCGGCCAATGGTGAAATCATCGGTGTGACCGCCGGTGGTCGCGAAATGAACGTCTCGGGCCGGACCAGCCTCGACGGCTGCACTCAAGTCGGCGCGACGAAGGCGGAAAAATTATCCGGCGGCGCGGTCGAATTCACGCGGACCTTTCGGCACACCGCCTCGGGGCGGACGTTCACGGTGGTGGACCGCTTCAAACCTGCGGACGGCAGCGTGCGCTGGGAAATCGAAATCGCCTCCGAGGGCGAGCCCTGGACGACGCCCATCGCGACCGAACTGAATTATCCGGCGACCCCGGCGACGCGATTCTGGACGGCGTGGTCGGATCCCGTATGGACCGAGGATACCGATACTGACAAACACACTGGCAAATGGACCTATCCGCTGGTTTTTCAGCCGTTGACCAATACGTGGTGGACCTTTGGCGGGCGGAACACGAGTGCGGATCACGTCGTGCTGCCGCTGGCAACCTACGCGGAGCCGGTTGAGGATTTCGGTTTGAGCCTCGTGTTTTCGCCGGAAGACACCCTCCTGTGCAATTCGCGGCTGACGACAACGCAATCAGGTGCGCTCCGATTTTCGCGCCCGAATTACCGCCTCGGCGGCGGCAAACCCGTCCGTTTTGAAATGGATTTGATTGCGCACGAGGCGGACTGGCGCGGCGGGCTGCGGTGGATGACGGCGCGGTATCCCAATTTCTTCGAGCCGCCCAATCCGCGCGCCGATGCGATGGCAGGCTGCGCCGCGTATTCCGGAGACGAAGACCCGATTGACGTGGCGAAATTCAAGAAGATGTCGTTCCGTATCAACTGGAAGTTGTGTGACGATTTTCCCTATATGGGGATGTTCATCCCGCCGGTGACGAATGCTGATGAAACGTGGGAGCGCGAATGGCAGGATGAACCCGAAGTGGCGGACAAGCCGCACTGGACGAGCGTCCACCGGATGAACGATTACGCCAATTATCTGAAGACCAACGGCTTTTATCTGTTGGATTATTTCAACGTCGCCGAATTTGGAAAAAATATGTCGAGTGGCGAGCCGTCGCCGAAACCCGGCGTTCCCTTGTGGGAAAATCCGCGCGCCGTTCTCGCCACGGAGTTTCCCAACGCGCTGTTGGTTAGCGGCAGCAACGTGACAGCTTATGGCGCGTGGGTGGTTGATTTTGGCGACCCGGATTATCAGAAATTTATGCTGGAGCAGGCGGATCGGGACATTCGGTGGCTCCCCGATTCGGCCGGCATCTGCATTGACCGCACGGACTGGCTCGTGAGAAACAACCCTCATGCCGACGACGGGGTGAGTTGGGTCAATGGCAGGGCCGTGCGTTCGTTGTGCGTTTCGTGGAACGACCTGCTTTCCAAGCTGGGCCAGAAAATGCACGGCTCGGACAAAGCGATTTTTGCAAGCCCGCTTTACGCGCGTCTCGATTTGTACCGCCAAGTTGATGGCTTTTACGACGAATTCGGATATGACGGCCGCGCGATCAACGGCACCGCGCTGATGGGCATGGACAAGCCGGTGATGACATGGAACTACAACGAATCGTTGTTCCGGCCCGATCCCGATTCGTTTTTCCAGCGGCATTTGCTGATGGGCGCCTATCCGACCGCGCCATATCCGTGGAACAACCACTGCATCATTCCCGATATGACCTGGGACGATTTTTATGTTCGACACAGCCCGTTGCTGGAGCGGGATACCGCGCACCGATTGATTTCCACCGAAAAGTATTACCTCGCTTACGGCCCGCTGCTCGATGCGATTCGCGGCAAGAAATGGGTGCTTGAGCCGCATTGCCTCGAGGTGGTCAGTGACGCCGCCAAAGCCAACTTGTTCCAGGTCCCCGGCGGCTACGCCGTGCCAGTCTGTTTCGGCGGCACGGCGTCATTTGCGGACGTGATCATCCGAAACGTTCCGGGCCTCGACACCGTCAAATATTCCGTGCTTCACCCCGGTGACGAAACCGCGGCCCCGCTCACCACGACCCCATTCAAGGACAAGGACGGCGCGACCCAACTGCGTGTTCCGCTGCTGCGGGGCTGCGCGATGGTGATTTTGCGAAAGTGAAAGCAAAATGAACTTGAAGCCAGAGACAAGCGGGTATTGGCGCACCCGATGAGCGGACGCTTGCGGACGGCAACCCGGCGGAGCCCGGCCCCGGATCGCTCAACCGGGACTGGGTGCATCTCGACACTGCCCCCGGAACGCCGCATTTATGTGGCAGCGCTGGGTTAGATGCAACGTCCTGCCGGATAAATCCGGCGTTACTTGCCGAATCACGCTGCTCGTTGGGGGAGTGTCAAGCTAAGCTCATTGGGACTCCACTAGGCGTTGACTGCTGTTTATACACAGATCCATCCGCTAAAATCAAACACAAGGCAATGTTCCGGATGCGGGATTTTTGAACCCGAAAACCGGAGTTGAGCGCGTGAAATCGTGGTAGGGACAGCGCGCTGCGCTGTCTCCACCCGCGTCCAGCGGGCGGAACGAATTGTGCGAGGGTGGACGCGCGCCTCGGATCGGTTCCGCGCCTGAACGGCGCGGTGACGGCGCAGCGGAGAGTGTCTCAAAACAATTTCTCGTCGGAGGGGCGAGTTACACGAGCCCCCATTTTCATAGGCATTCGGTCAGTCGGGGGCGCGTATAACTCGCCCCTCCGATACTTTTGAGACAGTCTCAGCGCGCCATCCCTACCAATTTCGGTTTTCGGGTTGAACGCGTTCTGGGGCGTGGTTAACCCCTCATCCCCTCTGGCCGGTACCAGATTCGCTGGCCGTCTTTATACACTTCCCGAACCCGGTGGAACGGCACGCGATGGGTCCGCCCTTCCCCATCCACAAGCCGGAACACTTGCGGGTCATCGCGGGGAAAATTCACCTCCGCAAACGGAACCACGATGATCCGTCTCTCAACCCGGTCGAAGTAACCCAACTCGAAGTTCCCGCGACCGAACTCCGCGTCCCATCGGATGCGGTCCAGCAGTTCGTGAATGGGCACTGTGCGCATAATCACCGCCGCCGTCCCAGAAACCATTCATCCGATTCCAGGTCGTGTTTCAGAAGATACGCCTGGCCATCCGCGCCCCGCACTTTGAAATAATCGGCGCGGGGCCATTCGGGTTTTCTCTCGACCTGATGCCAACGGTCGAGGACGGCTTCCACCTCGACGGGGTGTTCATTCCGAGTGAAGCGACGGGGCGTCTCATCGGCCCTGGTCCCGGCGTAACATTCCACCTGGATTGGGATGAGCTTCATTTTCGGGTGTTCTGGCAACGTTTCGCACCCGGCTCGCACTTGCGGGGCGCGCTCAGAGCTTGTAACCGATCTGCCGCAGGAATTTCATCCGCCATGCAATGTCCGCCTCGCCTTCAACGCCCCTGGGCGGGACACCGTCCACGACCCCCATAATGCCGCGCCCCTGGTTGGTTTCAGCGACGAGCACCTGGGCCGGATTGGCCGTGGCGCAGAAAATCCGGCAGACCTCCGGCACCATCTTGACCGCATTCAGCACGTTGACGGGATAAAAGCCTTCACCGAGGAAGAGAATGAAACTGTGTCCGGCGCCAACGGCCAGGGCGTTCTTTTGGGCCAGCTCAATCATGGCCGGGTCGGTCCCGGCGCAGCGCACCAGGCATTTGCCGGACGACTCGCAAAAGGCCAGTCCGAATTTGATGCCGGGCACGGCGTTGACCAGCGCTTCGTAGATGTCCTCCACGGACTTGATGAAATGCGTCTGGCCGAGGATGAAGTTGACCGGTTCAGGCTTCTCGATTTGGACGGCAGAGAATTTGGGTTCCATAGCAACGGCAAGGTTGCTTCGTTCAGGCGTCCGGTCAAGCCGGTTTTGCGCTTCCGGTCAATGCTTGCAAGGCATGGCCTTGCGCCTCGACACCAGCCGATGGCGGCGGACAATTCCTGAGACATTCCGAACAAACCTGTCTGGCGGGCCATTGTTGGTCCTGTGGGGCAGCCGATTCGCCGGCGTGACCAAGGTCCGTCTAGATTCTCAAACCGATTTTTCATTCAACCACTTGCTTCTCAGGAAAATCCGCTCTTAAATGTCGCGGCATCAGTCGCTATGCGCCGACAGTGGTCTTAAAATTCAATGAAGATTTTTCCCATTGTGCCGCTGGTCTTGTCCAGGGTCTGCTGTGGGCACCACAAAAGTTCAGACCAAAGTTCGTGTTCAGAAATCGAAGGCTTATGGGTCAGTGTCCGATCTAAAAAATAACGTATGTGGCGGCAACAATATCTCGGTGTGGGCGACAATTTGTGGGCGTCCGCGGCGACAGCGGTGGTGCCGATCGCGCTCTTGTTTTACCTGGTCGGCATCCGCCGGCTGGCGGCGTGGAAGGCCGCGCTCGGCGCGTTGGCCGCAACGGTGTTGATCGCGCGGTTTGCCTTTGGAGTGCCCGGGTCGGTTCTCCTGTCTTCTTATCTGTATGGCGCGGCCTTCGGGCTGTTTCCAGTATGTTGGATTGTTTTGCCCGCGATCTTTTTATACCGGATCACTCTCGAAACCGGCCAGTTCGAAATCATCAAGGATTCCATCGCACAACTGACGAGCGATGCGCGCCTGCAAGTGTTGTTGATCGCATTTGCCTTCGGCGCGTTTCTCGAGGGCGCGGCCGGGTTCGGTGCGCCGGTGGCCATCGCCGGCTCGATGCTGGTGGGGCTGGGCATCAGCCGGTTCCAGGCTTCCAGCATCTGCTTGCTGGCCAACACGGCGCCCGTCGCGTTCGGATCGGTCGGCATACCGGTCATCACCCTGGCGGGGCTGACCGGGCTGCCGCTGGAACCGCTCAGCGCCATGGTCGGACGCATCTCGTCGCCGTTGTCGTTGATTATTCCATGCTATTTGACGGTGGCGTTTGCCGGTTGGCGCAGGACCTGGCCGGTCATGCCGGCCGTCGTGGTGACCGGCGTGGCGTTTGCCGGCGTGCAATTCGTGGTTGCAAATTTCATCGGGCCGTTCCTTTCCTCCATTCTCGCCGCGCTGGCCGCAATGCTGGGTCTGATCGTTTTGCTGCAATTTTGGAAGCCAAGCGATGCCGGCCAGCAACTTGCGGCCAATCCTGCCCCGCCCGGCTCGCACCGCGCCGTGGCGGTGCTCCGCGCATGGTCGCCGTATCTGTTGCTGGTGGGGTTTGTGTTGCTATGGGGAATCGGACCCATCAAGACGCAACTGGACCGCACGACCTTGGCTTTCAACGTTCCGTGGCTGCATGACCAGGTGCTGCGGGTGCCCCCGGTAGTTAAAGCAGCCGCGCCATTGCCGGCGATCTTCAAATTGAACTGGCTGTCTGGAGCCGGAACGGCCGTCTTTTTCGCGGCGATCCTGGGTGGGTTTGTGTTGGGGTTGGGAATGCGCGCTCAGGTGCGCGTGTTGTGGGCCACGGTCCGGCAACTCGCGATCCCGGCGCTCACCATCTGTTCGGTGCTCGGGTTCGCGTTTCAAATGAACTACTCGGGACTCATCGCCACCATTGGCCTGGCCTTCGCCGCGACGGGCTGGTGTTTTCCCTTCTTCAGCGCGTTTCTCGGCTGGCTCGGCGTGTTCGTCACCGGCAGCGATACCTCATCCAATGCGTTGTTCGGCAACTTGCAAGTCACCACCGCCGAGACGCTCGGCTTGAACCCCCTCCTGACCGCCGCCGCCAACGCCGCCGCCGGTGTGATGGGCAAAATGATTTCGCTGCAAAGCATCGCCATCGTCCTCGCGGCGACTGGCATGCCGCAGTCGGATGAAAGCAAACTGTTCCGCTGGACACTCCGCCACAGTTTGTTTCTGACCGCCCTGACCGGGCTGATTGTGATGGGTTGCGCACATCTGTTTCCATCCGCGATTCCCCCTTACTCGAAGTAGTTGGAACCGCCAACTGACTTGGCAGCAGCCGGCCGGTCTTCAACCCGAATACCGAGGTTGGGGAGCACACCCGCCCCCGCCTTCGCCTCCGGCTTCGGCGCGGTCGCGTCGAAGCGAAGCGCAGACGGATCGGGTGTTGCTGGACGCGCCTCGCGTCCAGCCT
>JBEKEJ010000030.1:0-18357 GCA_050013895.1 Verrucomicrobiota bacterium
TGACCGTGCCGTCATTGCCGCCATTCGCGTCGAGCAAGGACCGCGCCTCGACGGAATAATCGACGACCCGTGCTGGCGGAGCGCGCCACCTCTCACCAACTTCACCCAGGTGCTCCCGGTCGAAGGCGCAACGCCCAGCGAACGCACCGAGGTGCGCTTCGTCTATGACCGCGATGATCTCTACATCGCCGTCCGCTGCTTCGACGATGCGCCCGGCCGGATTATCGCGAAACAGATGCAACGCGACAATGCCTTCGATTCCGACGATTTCGTGACGGTCGCCTTCGACACCTTTGACCGGCAGCACGACGGTTATTTCTTCGCGGTGAATCCGGTCGGCGCGAGAACGGACGGTCTGATCCAGAATTTCAGCGATCGCAAATACGAATGGGACGGCATCTGGGACGCGCGCGCGCGGGTGGATGAACTGGGCTGGACCGTTGAATTCGTCATTCCGCTCAAGAGCCTCTCGTTTGATCCCGCCCATGACACCTGGGGCTGCAACGTCGAGCGCATCATCCGTCGCAAACAGGAAACGGTGCGCTGGTCGGTCCTTTCGCGGGCCAAGCCGGCCACCACGCTCTCCGATTTTGGCGAATTGCGCGGGCTCGTCGGCCTGCGGCAGGGTCTCGGACTCGAGGTCCGCCCCTTTGTCAGCGTCAAATACCTCAATGACGGCGCCACCGGGAACCAGGATTGGAAGCTCAAACCCGGCGCCGATGCCACGTATCATCTGACGCCATCCCTCACCGCCAATGCGACGGTCAACACCGACTTCGCCGAGGCCGAGGTGGACGATCGGATTGTGAACCTGACGCGATTTCCGGTTTCCTTCCCCGAGAAACGCGATTTCTTTCTGCAGGATTCGTCCCTGTTCAGCTTCGGCGGGTTGAACAGTTCGTTCAATCCCTATTACTCGCGCCGCATCGGCTTGACCGCCGACGGACAACCGGTGGATATTCTCGCGGGCGGCCGCCTCACCGGCCGGGTCGGCAACATGCAGGTCGCGTTGCTCGACGTTCAACAGGACAGCTACAGCGGCGTGCCGTCAAAAAATCTTTTCGTCGGACGTTTCTCGACCAAGGTCCTCGATGAATCCAATGTCGGTTTAATCACCACGCACGGCGACCCGCGCAATCCCGGCGACAATACCCTCGCCGGTTTCGATTTCAATTATCTTGACAGCCGGTTGCCGGCGCAAAAGCAGCTCGTCGGCCACGCGTGGGTCATGGGAACGGACTCGGACAACGTCCACGACCAGGCCGCCGCGTTCGGCGGGACGCTCAATTTTCCCAACGAACCGTTGAGCGCGCGCATCCAGGCGCGCCAGATCGGCGACGACTTCGACCCGGCCATCGGGTTCGTGACGCTCCGCGGCATCCGCGATTACGAAGGCGATTCCGAATACATCTGGCGCCCCAACGCCAAATACCTGCGCAGTTACTCCATCGCCACCGAATGGGAGTTTTTCACCGATTTGCACAACCGCGTCATCAACCAGGATAACGACATCTGCACGATCAATTTCACCTCGCCGGCCGGGGACAGTCTCGAACTCCAATACGGCAATGACGAGGACGTGCTCGACACGGCGGACGCGATTGAGCACGTCACCATACCCGCCGGCGATTATTGGGACGGCCATGTGACCGTTGCGATTGACACCAGCCAGGCGCGTCCTTTCAGCGCCGGCTTCATCTACCGGAACGGCGGCTTTTACAATGGCGACAAACAGGATTACACGACCAGCGTGTCGTGGCGGCCGTCGCGTTACCTGACCACCTCGGCGGAATACCAGTTGAGCCGCATCCACCATCTCGGGGCCGCGCCCGGCGCGGATTTTGACGTGCACGTCGTCACGTACCGGCTCAATCTCTGCTTCACGCCCGACCTCACCTGGCTGACGCTGGTCCAATACGACAACGACAGCGACAATTTCGCGGCGAACAGCCGCGTTCGCTGGACCTGGCGGCCCGGCAACGACCTGTTCTTCGTCGTCAACCAGGGCTGGCTTTTCGACGAGTGGCGCTTCGACCGTCAGCAAACCGAGATCGCCCTGAAGGTCGGGGTGACGTTCCGGTTTTGAACCGGCGGAGACTCCGAGCGTGGAACGCCGCAGGCCGACGCAGAACGTGGCGGGCAGTGCCAATACCAAAGCCGGCGTCAGCGTGAATTCATTCTGATGAGCAAGTGTCATAATTTGCGGCCTTCGGAACGCGGAGCATTGCGCGAGCGGCAAACCTTGATTCGCTCGGAACGACGCTTCGCCTGTTATGGCTGATTTGAGAACTTGCGGAGCGATGCTCCGCGCTCCGGCCAAACCATGTCACCACCCCAAAAATCAAACGCTGGCCAAAGGGCGCGCCGGTTTGTTATTTTGCGGGGCGCGATGAACTTTCTCGCCAACACGTGGATTGCCGAATGGCTCGCCGGGCTGGGCCGGGTCGCTATGCTGGCCAGGGAATCCTTCTTGTCCTTCATCACGTTCAAAATTTCGTGGCGCGATTTGCTCTTCCAGATCTTTTTCATCGGCGTGAAATCGCAGACGGTGGTGCTCATCACCGGCGCGTTCACCGGCATGGTCCTCGGCGCTCAGACGTATTTCCAGTTCCACAAGGTCAAGATGGACACGGCCACGCTCGCGGTCGTCGGCGTTTCCCTGTGCGACGAACTCGGACCGGTGCTCACGGCGCTGATGGTCGCCGGGCGCGTCGGCGCGGCCATCGCCGCGGAAATCGGCACGATGCGGGTGACGGAACAGATTGACGCGCTGCGCACGCTGGCCACGCATCCGGTGGATTTTCTCGTCGTGCCGCGCCTCGTCGCGGCGCACATCGCCCTGCCGTTGCTGACCATCGAATCCATCTGCCTCGGCATTGGCGCGAGTTACCTCGTCGGCGTTTACCTGCTCGGCATTGACGCAACGTATTCATGGGTCAACATGCTGAGATACACGCACGACGTTGACGTGGTGATCGGGCTGATCAAGGCGTTCATCTACGGCGGCATCATCGCGCTCATCAGTTGTTACAAGGGCCTGACATGCCGGCTGGGCGCGGAAGGCGTCGGGCGCGCGACGACGGAAGCGGTGGTGTATTCGTCCATCACCATTCTCATCACGAACTTTTTCCTGACGCTGGTGCTGGGCAAAATCGCGAGCCTGTTATGATCGAGGCGCGTAATTTGCGGAAAAGTTTCGGCACGCAGCCGGTGCTGGACGGCGTCAGCTTTCGGATTGAAAATGGCGAATCGGTCGCCATCATCGGGCGCAGCGGCTGCGGCAAAAGCGTATTGCTCAAGCAGCTCATCGGCCTGCTGCAGCCGGACGCCGGCGAGGTGCTGATTGACGGCGAAAACATCGTGCCGATGAACGAGCGCCAGTTGCTGCGCGTGCGCCGGAAATTCGGCATGGTGTTCCAAGGCTCGGCGCTGTTCGATTCGATGACGGTTGCGGAGAACGTGGCGTTCGGGTTGCGCCGGCATGAACATCTGACCGAGACAGAAATCGCGCGGCGCGTGGCCGAAACGCTGGAAATGGTGGATTTGCCCGGCACGGAAAACAAGAACCCGGCGGAATTGTCCGGCGGCATGCGCAAGCGCGTCGGCCTGGCGCGCGCGATTGTCTATGAACCGCAAATCGTGCTTTACGACGAGCCGACGACGGGGCTGGACCCGATTGTGTCGGACAGCATTGACCAGTTGATGTTGCGCGTGCGCGACCGGCTGAAGGTGACGACGGTCGTCGTCACGCACGACATGCGGATGGCGCGGCGCGTCGGACAGCGCGTGTTGATGATGCACGAAAAGAGGATTTACGCGAGCGGCGTGCCGGAGGAATTTTTTGCGTCGCAGGACCCGGTGGTGCGGCAATTCATTGACGGCGTTGCCGATCCGAAGGAAACTCCGTTTTGAGTTATGGACAAATCGCGTCTGGAAACCAAAGTCGGCCTGTTCGTGTTCATCGGACTGGTGCTGCTGGCCGTGTTGCTGATCCAGTTCAGCAAGGGCACCAGCATTTTTCGCGGCACGTATGAACTGCGCCTGCACGCCGCGAACGTCGGCGGCCTCAAGCAGCGCGCCAGCGTGCTGCTCTCCGGCGTGCAGGTCGGCGGCGTCTCGGACATCCAGCTCGCCGAAGACGGCAAAAGCGTGACGATCCTCCTGAAAATCTACAAAAGCTGCAAAATTTATCACGACGCGCGTTTCGTCATCGAGCAATCCGGCTTCCTCGGCGACCAATACGTGGCCATCATCCCGACTGAAAATCAAGGCGACATCCTGACGAACAACGCCGTGGTTGACTGCCAGGAGCCGTTCAACCTGCTGGAAGTCGCGCGCTCGGCGTCCGGCTTCATCCAGCGCATTGATGATACCGCGAAAAAATTGGACGCCTCGGTCACGGATTTGCGCCGCGAGGTGTTGAACGAGAAGACACTCACCAATTTCACGATGGTGGTGAACAATATGCGCGCGTTCTCCGACCAGGCGTTGGGCACGATCAGTGACGTTGACTCGCTCATTGCCACGAACGGCGCGCAGGTCAATCTCGCCGTGAGCAACGTCGTTTTCTTGTCGCAGGATTTGATACGCCTGGCCGATTCCGCCCAGGACGTGGTGACAACCAACGGCCCGGCGATTTCCGCGGCGATAAAAAACATTGAATCCTCGACCGAAGTTTTGAAGAAATTGGCCGACGATTTGCAATCCGGCAAAGGTCTGGCCGGCACGGCATTGCAAAACGAACAATTGGCCACCAACGTGCAAACCATCGCCCGCAACCTTGCCATCGCCTCGAGCAACTTGAACCGGCTCGGTCTGTGGCATTTTCTCTGGCACCACGAGCCGTTGCCCACCAACGCACTGCCTCAAATAAGTGACAAGTGACGGGCGGCAAGTGACATGAAACCTGGACGAATAAATAACAACGCATTAACCCGGAAACCGAAATCGGTAGGGATGGCGCGCTGCGCCGTCACCGCGCCGTTCAGGCGCGGAACCGGCCCGAGGCGCACTCCCGCCCTTGCACAGTTCGTTCCGCCCGCTGGACGCGGGCGGGGACAGCGCAGCGCGCTGTCCCTACCACCATCTTCGTGCGCCCACCTTCGATTTTCGGGATTAGTGGAATATGCAGACCGGTCCTCCCCGCGCAATCTGATCGTGTCCGCTGTCACCGGCCACCTGTCACCGTTATTCATATGACTCCACTTTGGGCCACTCGTCTCTTATTCCTGTCGCTTTGCACGACGGGTGGTTATGCCCTCAGCCAGGTCCGGCCGGAATACGTCGGCGCGCAACACGGCGCGTTGGTCGGCATGATCATCGGCTTCGGCTTCGGCGGACTGCTGATTGCGCTGGATGAAATGCTCAAGGGCTTTTCGCTCCGCGCTTTTTCGGCAACGACCTTTGGCCTCCTGCTCGGCATGTCCGTCGCGATTCTCATTGACCGTTCCGGTTTGTTTGAAGACACCGAAGATAAAACCCGCTGGCTCGTCCGGCTCTGCCTGTTCCTCGGTTTTGGTTACATCGGCATCATCCTCGCCATGCGCAGCAACAAGGAGGATTTCTCGCTTATCATCCCGTTCGTCCGGTTCTCGCCGCAGAACAAGCCCGACAACCTGCTGTTGCTCGATACCAGCGTCATCATTGACGGGCGCATCGCCGATTTGATTGAAGCCCATTTCCTCGAAGGCCTGATCGTCGTGCCGCGGTTTGTCCTCCGGGAACTTCAGCAAATCGCCGATTCGACCGACGCCATCAAACGCGCCCGCGGCCGCCGCGGACTTGAAATGCTCAATCGCATCCAGCGCAATACCAACATCGAAGTGCGCATTCACGACGGCGATTTTCCCGAGGAAAAGGAGGTGGACGCCAAACTTGTCCGCCTCGCGCGCAACCTCAACGCCCGGCTTTTCACCAACGATTACAACCTGGCCAAAGTCGCCCAGTTGCAAAAGGTCAATTACGTGAACCTCCACGAGGTTGCCAAATGCCTTAAAGTCATTTTGCTGCCCGGTGAAACGTTGCACCTGAAAATCGTCCGCGAAGGCAAGGACAAGGGACAGGGCGTCGGTTATCTGCCGGATGGCACGATGGTCGTCATCAACAACGGCCAGCCCCACATCGGCAAGCATGTCGAAGCCCAGGTGCAAACCCTGCTCCAAACCGGCGCGGGCGTCATCGTGTTCGCCGAAGTGCGGCCGGGTTCTGTTCCCACCACTGATACCGCCTTCGTTCATAAATGAAACTCGTTTCCATTCATAAGGGTTGGAATTTGAGCCAAGCACAGCTTGTCCGCTCACGCCTTGAATCTGCGGGGTTTTACGCGGTCTTGATCAACGAATACACGGCGATGGTGTTCGGCGGAATATTCCCGGTTTTCGTCAAAGTTCCTGAAGTTGAAATCGCCGAAGCGAAGGAATTTCTCGCCGCCCCCGCCGAATGAATCACCAACGCCACCTCCGGCAACTCAAAAATCTCCTGCCGGGCGAAATTGTCCTGGATCCACCAACGCTGGCGAAATACGCAGGCGATAAGTGGTTCGCCGCGCATCAGCCCGACGCCGTGGCCCTGCCCCGCTCCACCCGATCCGTCTCGGCCATTCTGCGCTTTGCGCACCGGCACCGGATTCCCGTAACGGCGCGCGGCGCGGGCCACGGTTACGTCGGCGGCTGCGTGCCCGTGCGCGGCGGCATCGTGCTCTCGCTCGAACACATGAATCGCATCAAGGAAATCAACGCCGCCGATTTTGTCGCCGTCGTCCAACCCGCCGTCGTCACGGAAAATCTGCAGGCGACGGTCGAGAAACGCGGGCTTTTTTATCCGCCCGATCCCGCCAGCCGCGCGGATAATTTCATCGGCGGCAACATTGCCACCAACGCCGGCGGACCGCGCTGCCTCAAATACGGCGTCACCCGCGACTACGTGCTCGGATTGGAGGTCGTCCTCGCCGGCGGGACCGTCGTCCGGCTCGGCGGCCGCACGCACAAAAACAAGACCGGCTACGACCTCCATCGCCTCTTCGTCGGCTCCGAAGGCACGCTCGGTGTCATCACCGAAGCCACGTTGAAATTGATTCCGCTCCCGCCGTTCCGGGCGAACCTCGCCGTCGGTTTTGGCTCCATGAAAAACGCCGTGCGCGCGCTGCAGGCGATATTGTCCGCCGGCTTTCTGCCCTGTGCGCTGGAACTGGCCGATGAATTCACCCTCGCCGCCGCGTTCAAACGCACCAGGAGCGAACGCCTCCGCGGTTGCCGCGCCCATTTGATTGTCGAATTGGACGGACAGGAGAGTTCCGTTCGGCGCGAGTTGCAGGATTTGGAACGAATCATCCGCCGGCAGAAACCGCTGTTTGTCGAGCGCGGCTTCGGCAACCAGGAATGCGAGGCGGTCTGGCAAATCCGCCGCGAATTCTCCTACGCCCTCCGCGACACTGGCCTCACCAAATTGAACGAGGACATCGTGGTGCCGCGCGGCCGGCTCGAAGCGCTTTTCAAGTTCACGGCGAAACTCCAGAAGAAACACGGCCTGCCCGTCGCGTGTTTCGGCCATGCCGGCGACGGCAACATTCACACCAACGTGATGGTGGACTTCACCCAACCCGGCGCGGAGGGCCGCAGCAAAGCCGCGCTCGACGAACTCTTCGCGCAAGTCATCGCCTGGGGCGGGGCCATCAGCGGCGAACACGGCATCGGCCTGGCCAAGAAACGCTGGTGGTCACAGGCCGTTTCCAAGGAAGCGCGCGAACTTCATCGCGTCGTCAAACGCGCGCTCGACCCGAAAGGCATTTTGAATCCGGGCAAGTTTGTGTGAACTTGGTGAAGCCCGTTGGGAAGGCATCTTTGTGGTTTGGTGGTCCCAGAGAAGGAATCAAGCTGCGTTCAGCCCGAACACCGAAGTTGATGGGTAGCGCACCCGCCCCGGGTGCGGTTTTCCGCGCCCCTCCGCGGCGCGCCATAGCGCGCCAGCGCGACGGCGGCGCGGAAAACATCGGGCGCATCGACATTTCCCGAACTCCGGCGTCCGTTACGCGCGCAAGAGGCTGGACACGAGGCGCGTCCAGCAACACCCGATCCGTCTGCGCTTCGCTTCGACGCGACCGCGCCGAAGCCGGAGGCGAAGGCGGGGGCGGGTGTGCTCCCCAATCTCGGTATTCGGGTTCAGGAGCGGCATCTTCCGAATATGTCGCCCCGAGGGGGCTTGGGATTGCGTTGGTTCTGGCTACCAAACGTGTCCGATAGTCTTGTGTCTATTCACTTAGTATCTTGTCCGAGTTCTAATTTCCATTCATCAGATAAGATTCGAAGTAGAATTGGTTCATGATTGCGGCAGACAAATGCTTCCTTTAACGCCTTTCCCGCATTTGATTCTTTTACGATAATGGAGGATGGAGCCAAAGGAAGCAGGTTAATCAAGCTACTACTCTCGAATACGAGAGTTCAAACCGGACTACTATCCAAGTTAGACGGGAAGTTATGCGGTATCAAAGATGCGAATTATATTCCAAATTTAATGTCTTGCTTTACCTTAACAAATTCTTAGAATCGCCCGACAATGAATACAAACGAACTCCTGAAGCTTTCGGTTGCCAAACTGAAACGCATGGCGGCCTTGAAAGGACAAATCGAACGTCTCCAATCACGATTGGAAGCCCTGGCCGGAAATGCCTCGGCGGCACCAGCCAAAAAGGCGGTCCGCAAGCGCCGGAAAATGAGCGCGGCGGCGCGCCGGAAAATTTCCCTGGCCCAGAAAGCGCGCTGGGCGAAAGCCAAAGCCAAGTCGAAGTAAATCCGGCGGTGTTCTCCGGCCGGTGGTCTCCTGATTTGTTGGTAGGGACATCGCGCTGCGATGTCCCCGCCCGCTCAATGGCGGGCGGAATGAATCATGCGGGACACGCGAACCATGGAGCCACCTCTGTTGCGCCGCTGAACGCAGCGCATGGACGGTGCAGCGCGCCGTCCCCCACCTGACTGGGACGCTGCTCCCGCCGTGGCTGATTTGATGGCGCGCTCCTTGGGCGCGCCCTTTTGGACTACTTCACCAGTTCAAAATCCACCGGCTGGCCCGAGGCGGAGTCCTTGGCCAGCCACAACTGGTATTTCCCCGGTTCCACCAGCCAGCGGCCGGCCGTGTCGTAATAACCTAGTTCGCGTCCGGAAATGGCGAAGCTCACGCCGCGCGATTCGCCCGGCTGCAACCGCACCTTTTGAAATCCCTTCAACTCACGCACCGGACGCGGCCCGGCCGACGCGGCGAGGGCGCGGACATAAAGTTGCACGACTTCCGTTCCAGTGCGGCTGCCGGCGTTCTTTAATGCCACGCTTGCGGTCAGCACGCCGCCGGCTTTCAACCTCGGCGAATCCAGTTGAACTTTTCCGTAGTTGAACGTCGTGTAAGTCAGTCCGAAACCAAATGGCAGAAACGGCAAAGTCGGTCCGTCCAGGTAATTGCCGTGCCATCGGCCGAAGCCGGGACGTCCGGTGTTGTAATGGTTGTAATAGATCGGCACTTGTCCGATGTCGTAGGGAAACGTCGTCGTCAGCCGTCCCGACGGGTCAACGTCGCCGAACAAAAGGTCCGCGACGCCGTTGCCGGCTTGAACGCCGGGGAACCACGCTTCCAAAACCGCCGCCGCCTTTTCAAAAACGCCCGGCAGCGCGAGCGGACGGCCATTGAACAAAACCACAATCACGGGCTTGCCCGTCGTGGCCACGGCATCGAGCAGCTCCATTTGCCGTCCGGGCAAACCGAGGGTGCTGCGGCTCGCGTCTTCGCCGCTCCAATTGAGCGGCTCGCCGAGGGCCATGACAACGACATCCGCCTTTGCAGCCAGCGCAACGGCGTCGGCGATTTCATTGCTCCCCGTCGGAGGCTCATGGATGGGGGAAAAGTCTTCGACGTGTTCGCGTCCCCTGCCGGACTCGATGATCGCGCAGCCGCGAGCCACCATCAGTTCGCCGCCGGCCGGAAGTTTCCGGCGGATGCCCGCGGCCAGCGAAACACCCTCGTTGCGGTGCGCGCGCGAATACCACGGTCCGACCATTTCATCCGCGTCGTCCCCCAGCGGGCCGATGAGCGCGATCTTCGGGGCCTGCTTTGAAAGCGGCAAAACGCCGTTTTCATTTTTCAACAGCACGCACGATTTCGCCGCCGCTTCGCTGGCCAGGGCGAGGGCGTCCGGCCGTAGAAACGCGGTCTGGCAGCGCGCTTCATCCACGCAGGGACGCTCGAACAAACCTTTCTCAAATTTCACCGTGAGGACCCGCCGCACCGCTTCATCCACCACGGATTCCGGAATTTTCCGCTCCTTCACCTGTTGCGCCAGCGTGTCGGGGTAACTGGTCGAGACCATTTCCATGTCCACGCCGGCGGTGAGCGCCAGCCGCGCGGCCTCCGCTTCGCCGGCGGCGACGCCATGCGCAACCAGCTCATTCACTGAGCTCGAGTCGCTGACGACAAATCCGGGAAATTTCCATTCGCCGCGCAAAATTTCCGTGAGCGCGTGGCGATCGGCGGTGGCCGGCATGCCGGACAGGCAGTTGAACGCGCTCATCACGGTCCAGGCGCCTGCATCCACGCCGGCTTTGTATGGCGGCAGGTAAAAATTGCGCAGCGTGAACTCGGAAATTTCCGTCGTGTTGTAATCGCGCCCGCCTTCCGCCGCGCCGTAGCCCACGAAATGTTTAAGACAGGCAATCACGCGGTCGGGATCGGCGACGTTGGTGCCTTGAAATCCGCGAACGCTCGCGGCGGCATCGAGCGCGCCCAGCCACGGATCCTCGCCATAACCTTCGGCAATGCGGCCCCACCGCGGATCGCGCGCCAGGTCCACCATCGGCGCAAACGTCCAGTCAATGCCCGCCGCCGCCGCCTCGCGCGCGGCGATGGCTTGCGTGCGCTCGAACAATTCCGGCTCCCACGCACACGCCTGGGCCAGCGGAATCGGGAAGATGGTTCGGAAACCGTGAATGACATCCTGGCCGATGATCAGCGGAATGCCGAGCCGGCTTTGCTCGATGGCAATGTGTTGCAGTTTGTTCCGCATCACGGGCGTTTCGATCAACGCCGTGTTGTCGTCAAACGAGCTGATTCCGCCGCGCTTTAATTTGTCCGCGAATCTCTTGTCCGGGTCATTGCCGTAACCGACCTGCCAAAGCTGGCCGATTTTCTCATCGAACGTCATCCGCTTCAACAGGTCGGCCACACGCTTATTGACCGGTTGCGACGGGTCTTCGTAAACGTTCTTCCTGCCGTCTTTGTTCAGGTCCAGCCAGCCGTCGTGGTAAATGGGAACATCCGCTGCTGACGCAACGAATGCAAGAAACAGGCAACCCGCGAGATAGACGTATTTCATGGACGTGCAATTTGCCTGCGTATCCGAAGGAGCGCAAACGGATTTCCCTGGCAACGCCCGTCCCCTGGTCCGGCAAAAGCAGGAAACACCGAACAACCAACATCGAACGCTGAACATCGAAGTGTCTATCCGCTCATTTTTGATTCGATGTTCGATGTTGGGTGTTGAATGTTCGATGTTTGTGCCACCTGCTTTGACGGCCCCACCATCACCACAAACTCGCCCTTCAATTTCCGCTGCTTCGCTATTTCCAGAAGCGCCGCCGGTTTGCCGCGCAGAAATTCCTCGAACTTTTTCGTCAACTCGCGCGCCAGCACCACTTCGCGCCCGGGAAAAACCCCGGCCAGTTCGCCAAGCAATTTTTCAACGCGGTAGGGCGATTCGTAGATGACCAAAGTGCCGGGGACCGCCTTGAGCGATTCCAGTTGGTTGCGCCGCTGGCCGGATTTGTGCGGCAGGAAGCCGATGAAATGGAATTCGTCCGTCGGCAGGCCGCTCGCCGTGAGCGCGGCAACGAGCGCGCAAGCGCCGGGCACGGCCTCGACGCGGAACCCGGCGGCGATGGCGGCCTTGACCACGCGTTCGCCCGGATCGCTGATGCCGGGGCTGCCGGCATCCGTGACCAGCGCGATTCTTTCACCGCGCCGGAGGCGTCCGATGATTTCCTCGCTGCGCTTCGCCTCGTTGAACTGGAAATAGCTCAGGAGCGGCTTGGCGATTCCAAAATGTTTCAGCAGTTGTCCTGAGTGGCGCGTGTCCTCGGCGGCGACGACGTCGCACTCGCGCAACACGCGCAGCGCCCGGAGCGTGATGTCCTCGAGGTTGCCGATGGGCGTGGCCACGAGGTAAAGCGTGCCTGGCGTGAGCGGCGGCAATGCGGCGTCCATGCCTTGACTTAATCAGAAAATTCAGCGGAAATAAACCGGATTCCGCAACCAAGGCAATCGTATGAAAAAATGCGCCGCAATAATCATCGCCACCGTTCTCCTCGGCGCGATTGTTTTGGAAGCCGCTGATGCGCCGGATGGAAATACCATTTACGATCCGAATCCCAATCATCTTTGGAACCGGCTGAATGAAACCCTGTTTGAGCGAACGGCACAAGATGGCAAGAAATATGGCCTTGATGAATTGGATATTCTTTATTGGGGAAGGACGACAAATTTACTGGCCGGAGCTTCGCATCAACAGGCACTTTCGGTCCTCAAGGAGTTTATCAATACACATGGGGAAAAGTTGATTCACGATCCGCTCAAGCGCGCTTTGCTCCAGCGCGATTTATGGGAACTTTTCGACTGGTCAACTGGATACGCCTCGAGTCCAAATGAAAAACTTGCGCGCCGCGAACTTCAGTCGCGCCTCGCCATCGTCATCCGCCAGCTGGCACTCACGACCAATGAAATCGCCGCTTTGCCCGATAATTACGCGCGAACCACCAAAAATTCCGCGCCCGACCTGCCCGCCGGCCTGAACCAAACCAACGGCGACTGGTTAAGCGTCAGCGACCAAAATGACCTCCTCACCACGCCCGCGCATGTTGGCTCATTTCGCGGACATTCGACGTTTCAGGTGCTGGTTCGCATCCCGGAAGGACGGCAGGCGGCCATCGCCTACCTCGACCAATTGCGCCGGTTTGAACACGTCTGGATATATGTGACCAACAACTCCCCCTTCGCCACGACCAATGAGCCGCACGAAGTCCTGTCCCTGAATCCCGATCTGCCGCAATTTCCCGCCAACACCGAATGGGCGCTCGTCCGCCGCATGTGTGTCATTGACGCCGATGGCAACATCCGGCCGACGCCGGTCATGGAAAGCGTCCAGATGCGATGTTATTATACCTTCACCGACCGGTTGATAACCAACAGTGGCGGCGGTGTGAATTCAATCACCCCGCAAAATAATTATGAGTTCCAAATGAATCGCCGCCAGAACTGCCGACTGCGAGAGATTGGCCAGAACGAAAAAGGTTTTAACTTCGTGCATTTCATGGGGATGGGCATTGACCAGTTTGAATACACGTCCAGGAATGCCTCCAACGAGGTGGAAGTTCTCGACTCGGCCGGGCTCAAGTCCGTCACGTTGAACACCTGCATGCAATGTCATTCCGCTCCGGGACTTTTTTCCGTGAACAGCTACACGCGATTCCTGTCTTTTTTTTCCGAATCGCCGCAACGTCCAGCCAATTTGACCCCGCTCGATTTCAATCGTGAAATCGAGAGCACCATTTCTTGGAAGCAACGCCAGTTCGACTGGGGTTTGTTGCAAGGACTTTGGAATCGAGAAAACTGAAATGAAACCCGCAGCCAAATTCGCCATCGTCCTGGTCACCGCGCTGGATTGAGATAACACAGCGCCGTAGGCGCGAAATCTTTGTAGAACCATGCCCATTAAATTCCCAAGCTTTGTCAGGAGCGGCATCATCTGAATATGTCGGTCCTGACGGAGCTTGTATTATAATTGGATTTTGAGCTACAAACATGCCGCGCCGCTGGCGCTCAAACAATTCCTGGAAAATAAAATCCGCCGCACAATTCGCTGTTGCTTTGGCCGAACCATGAAATTAGCATCCAATTCAAATCTATTATGAAAAAATTGCTCCCGATATTGTTTGGCTTCGTTTTTATTGCCGGTCCTTTGCTGGCGCAACCGGCGCCGCCGCCGGTGCGCATCGGCATGGTTGGGCTGGTCCACGGTCACGCCGTGCAATTCATTACACGGTTCGCCGGGCGAACAGACGTGCAACTGGCCGGCATTGTGGAAACAAACCAGGATTTGATTGCTCGTTTTACCGGGCAATTTCATCTCGATCCCAATCTGTTTTATCCGAGCCTCGAAGCGCTCCTGGCCAAGGCCAATGTACAGGCCGTGGCGACCTTCACCAGCACCTTCGACCACACGCGCGTCGTGGAAACGTGCGCCGCGCATGGCGTGGATGTGATGATGGAAAAGCCGCTGGCGGTGAACATGAAGCACGCCCGCGCCATCCAGGCAGCGGCGAAAAAGAGCGGCATCCAGGTCATCGTCAATTATGAAACAAGCTGGTATCCGGGAAATTACGCCGCCTACGCCATGGTCCACGACCGGCATCAAATCGGCGACATCCGCAGAATTGTTTTTCACGACGGCCATCGCGGGCCCGTGGAAATCGGCACCTCGACCAATTTCCTGGCGTGGCTGACCGACCCGATTCTCGACGGCGGCGGCGCCATCAATGATTTTGGTTGTTATGGCGCCGATTTGACCACCTGGCTCATGGACGGGCAAAAGCCCATCTCGGTTTTTGCCGTCGCGCTGCAAATCAAACCGGACATTTATCCAAAAGTCGAAGACGACGCGACGATTGTGCTGACTTATCCCAAAGCGGAAGTGATTCTCGAACCTTCATGGAACTGGCCGTTTGACCGCAAAGACATGGAGATTTACGGGCAGACCGGCCAGATACTTGTGCCGCAGCCAAATTTGTTGCGCGTGCGAACCGTCGAAACGCCCAGGGAAACTGAAATCACTCCGCCGCCACTTACCGGAGCAAATGCCGATCCGCTTTCGTATCTGGCCGCGATCGCGCGCAAAGAAATAAAGCCCACCGGCCTGGCCTCGCTAGCAGTGAACATGACGGTGGTGGAAATCCTGGACGCGGCGCAGAAGTCCGCGCATACGGGAAAGCAAGTCAAGCTTTGAAGCCACGGCGTGAAATCCGCCGCAAAATTTTCCGTTGCTCTGGTCACCGCGCCGGATTTGAAAACGGCGCGCGCGCTGGCCCGGGCCGCGTTGCAGGCGCGCCTGATTGCCTGCGCGAATCTGGTCCCCAAAATCGAATCGCACTATCGGTGGCGGGGAAAAATCGAATCAAGCGCGGAGGTTTTGCTGATTTTGAAAACGCAGAAGTCAAAGCTGGCCGCGCTGGAAGAACTGGTTCTCGCCGGGCATCCCTACGATACGCCGGAATTTCTCGTCCTGCCGCTGAGCGCGGGCAGCCAACGTTATCTGGATTGGCTGGCGGCAAATTGCCGGCAGGAACGCCGCCTTCAGGCGGCAGCAACTGACAATTGAATATCTCTGCCGCGTGAACGCGGCGTACCCCGTCCCGTGACGGATTACGCATTGACAGCCGCGTCAACTCGCGCGCGATGTTGTTTGTTTCCGCCGGCACCTGTTTGCAGTGCGGCTGAATTCTGTTAAATTGCGGCCATGACAAAGAATCTGGCCGCGAATCTTCTATTCCTCACGATTTTGGCGCTTGCCACCGCGTTCATGGTTGGCTGCAAAACGACCAGGCCGATTGATTGGAACAGCCGCGTCGGCACTTACACCTTTGACCAGGCCGTGACCGAACTCGGTCCGCCGGACAAACAGACGACCCTGAGCGACGGCAAATTGGTGGCGCAATGGATTACCCATCGCAACGGCGGCACGAGTTTCGGCGTCGGCACGGGATTTTATACTGGCGGCGTTGGAGTCGGTGTCGGCCAGAACGTCGGGTCGGGTTACCGGGACAGGATTCTGACGCTCACCTTCGGCACCAACAGCGTGCTCGCCGCGTTCTCCAAAAATTATTAGAAAGGAACGGAGCGAACCATGAAAATCAAAGTTGCCACGTCGTGCCTGCTGATTCTCATTCCGGGAATTCTCTTTTTCATTTCAGGCTGCGCGTCAACCCGTCCACTGGCCGCTCAACAGGCAAATTATCCAAAAGACAAAGTGGATGCGCGCGGTTTGTTTGTGGAAAATTGCGCCGTTTGTCACGGCAAGAACGGACGTGCCCGGACATTTCACGGCTGGCTCGTCGGAGCGCAAAATCTTACCAATGCGAAGTGGCAGGAAGACACCACGGATGGGGAGATAATCCACGCGATCAAAACGGGACCGAGCGTGATGCCCGCTTTTGAGAAGAAATTGTCTCCGTCAGAAATTGACGCGCTGGCGGCATTCGTGCGCTCGTTCAAACAAACGCCTTGAGGTGTGATTGCAATGTTCTCGGGTATCCGTGATTTTGGAGTGCGCGGACGTGTCCGCGCTTTGTTCGACGCGACGTGTCGCGTCGAGGAAAGCGGCAACACGTTGCCGCAGTCCAAAAGATTCAATTCAACGCCACGCCGCGGCGGATGTAAGTGGGGATGTCGAGGTCCTCGCCCTTGTGGATCGTCGGCTCGCTCTTGTCGAACCGGCCTTTGGAAACAATCGCCAGCGGCAATTGCGTTTGCAGCATCTTTGAACCCGGTTTCCGCCCGCGCACGCCGCGCCGGGACATCATCTGTTCGCGTTGCTCCAGGTTGAGCGCCGGCGGCGCCGGCATGGCGTGGCCTGCTGTCCGCGCCGCGGCCCCGCGCGAATCCGTTTGTTCCGGCGAATCGCCGGGCATGTCCGCTTTGGCAACGGCATTTTTCGCCGCGATGACCGTGACGCATAACCGGTCCTTCAACGTCTCATCCACCGCCGCGCCCATGATGATCTGCGCCTGTTCGCATTGGCGGCTGATTTGTTCCATCACGCGGTTGACTTCGGCCATCGTCAAATCCTTTCCGCCCATGAGGCTCACCAGCACCGCGTCGGCTTCGGCCAGGGCGCGGCCTTCGTCCAGCAACGGATGCGCGAGCAGTTTTTCCACAATCTCCCGCGAGCGCGCCACGCCGGCGGCTTCGATGAAGGCAAAAACGCTTTCCGAATGACGCTCGTGAACCAGGGCGCGCAAATCGTCGAAATGAATTTGAATCAGACCGCGCCGCGTGAGCAGCCGCCACACGCCGCGGACGCTTTCCAAAAGCAATCCGCCCGTGATGCGAAACGTGTCGAGGACGCTGGTGTTTTCGTCGATCAACTTGAACGTCTTCTGGTTCGGCAGGCAGATGACGCCATCGGCAACGGCCTTGAGTTCGCCGAGTCCCTGCTGCGCCTGCTGCTGGCGGCGGTTGCCTTCGCACGCGAACGGCAGGGTCACAAACGCGAGCACGAGTGCGCCGCTTTCCTTCGCGGCGCGGGCGAGCACGGAACTGATGCCGCTGCCGGCGCCGCCGCCCAACCCGGCAAGAATGAAAACGACCGTCGCGCACTCGCAGGCGGTTTGGAGCGTGGCAAATTGTTCCTCGGCCAGCGCGCGGCCGCGTTCGGGATCGCCACCGGTGCCAAGCCCGCGCATCAATTTCGTTTCAAGCTGGATTTTCACCGGCGCGGCGGACGCCGCCAGCGACGTCGCGTCCGTGTCAATCACGGCGAACGATGCGCCCGTGAATTCCGCGCCAATCACCGCGTCGAGCAATTGAACGCCCGCGCCGCCGATGCCGAAAATTTTCACGGCGGGCTTTTGCGCAGATCCGGGAACTGCCACGGGAGTTTCAGCTTTGGTTTTCATGGCGGGCAGGAATCAGGAACGTTGCAAAAGCCGCCCGAGCGCGCCTTTGATTCCCTGCGTCAGCGATGGTTTGCCCTCGCGTTTGCGCGCTTTGAGCGAGCCGAATTTCGCGAGGCCGATGCCGGTCACGAATTCCGGCTGGCCGAGCGCGGATTTGAGGCCGCTAACGGAATTGGTCTGGCCGAGCGAGACGGGCATTTGAAAAATCGGCTCGGCGAGCCGGACAATGTGCGGCACACGCGCCCCGCCGCCGCACAGAAAAACGCCCGCGCGCAGATAATCGAGCAGGCCAAGCTGGTCCAGCTCCTGCGCGATGAGCAGGAAGACTTCCTCCAACCGCAACGACATGATGCGGCGCAAATGCTCGATGTTGACGGTCTTGAGCGGCAGGCCGAGTTCGTTGGTGATGGTGACGGTCCGGCCTTTGACGGCTTCGTCCATGAACGCCGAACCGTGTTCCAACTTGAGTTTCTCCGCGCGGCTCAACGGGACTTTCAAGCCGTAAGCGAGATCGTTGGAAACATGGTCGCCGCCGACCGCGAGCACGCCGGTGTGTTTGATGACGCCGTCAGTATAGACGACGTAATCGGTCGTGCCGCCGCCGATGTCAATGACCAGCGCGCCGAGTTCCTTTTGCTCGTTCGTCAGCAGGGCGAGC
>JBEKEJ010000031.1:0-24304 GCA_050013895.1 Verrucomicrobiota bacterium
TTCGTTGAACCGCGCTGCCATCTGAGCCTGCTGGGCCTGGGCGGCGGCGGCGGAGGCCTGGGCCTGAGCGGCAGCACGACGGCCACGGCCGGCGGCGGCGGCATCACCGTCAACAACAGCGGCGGGCTTTCGACCACGAGCATGATCGTGATCACGGC
Organism: Verrucomicrobiota bacterium; assembly: GCA_050013895.1. GTDB lineage: Bacteria > Verrucomicrobiota > Verrucomicrobiia > Limisphaerales > UBA11358 > UBA11358. Next base: position 159 of record JBEKEJ010000031.1, read on the forward strand.
CGTGACCCTAGGCGCCTTGATCATCATCTCCCTTTTTCACCGTGGACGCTGACAAACAACGCCGGCTGATCACCGAGACGGAAACGCTTTCCCTCCTGGAAAGCACCGGCCCGGAGTTGCAAGCCGCGGACGAGATCCTCGTCCCGGTCGGCGGAGTTCTTTTGGATGGCCTGTTGCAAGCCGGGACCTTCGTTAAGCTCGTGAAGCATGATCAATTAAAGTCGGCCACCTTGGCCATCGAGGGCGAGCCGGCTTGTGTCCTCTTTTACAGCACGAACGGCCTGGGCTGGCTCACCATCGAGGGCGCCGCGGCCTTGAAGCCTTCGCCGCTCAAAACAATTTTTCGCGGCGTGGACGCCCTCGCCAAGCACCTCTCTGCGCCGGTCGTGGTGCTCGTCACCCGGTTTGCGGCCTTGATGCGCGCCGCCACCTCGGCCGGTTACAAGCCCGGCGGCGTGATCCTGATGAAAGGAGCTTATGTGGAGTGCTAGTTCAGCCAGCTCCAGCCCCACGACGCAAACGAGCAGCGGCGCAAGCGCGCCGAATGTCTCAGGCAGAAGCGCGCAGGGCGTCGGGGCCGGCTCCATCGGCGTTTCCGGCACGGGCGCAAAATACCAGGAGCAAGGCTCCCTGGATCTCTCCGGATCCAAAGGCTCGGCCGTCGGCGGGACCGTCGGCACGATCTCGGCCGGCCCGGGCGCCTCGGTGATCCTGGGCGATCCGAACGCGCTCAATCAAGTTTCCGCGCTGGCTCAACAGTTCGCCGATGCCGTCTCCGGCGTCGCCTCGCAAACGCCGGCGGCGGTCCAGACCGCCTTGGCCGGCCAGCCCAACGCGCCAGCCGCCTCGAATCTGCTCGGCCTGAACATTTCAACGAACATGGTTTACCTGGCGATCGCGATCCTTGGCTCGATCCTGGCCTGGCTCTTCATCTCCAAGAAAAAATGACACCTTACACCCTCACCATTCCCGCGGCCGGCATAAGCGCCGGCGTCAACGTTCTTCAGTGCAGCGGCAAGTTCTTTCTGCTGACGGCCACGAACGGGTCGTTCCGCCTCATCACCAATCGGGGTGACGAATACGATTTCAGTGAGACCGGCTCCGGCTTTGGCGACAACTCCGCGCCGACCTTCGGCAGCCTCGCGTTTTACAACGATGGCGCCTCCCCGGTGACGATCACCTTCTACGTCTCCAACTCGACCATCAAGACAGCCGACGTGAACGTCTCGAGCGCGATCACTGTAAATCCGGCGCCGATCACCAACACGCTCGCCGGTGACGCCGTCGCGGGCGAAGGACAATTCCAAAAAAACACGACGACCGGATCGGCCGTGGCTTTCGCCGCCGTGGCAACTTATTTCCGGACCTGCATCATCATCGCGCAGAAGAGCCTCGATCGCGCGGCCAACACGGGCAACGTCTATATCGGCGTTGGAGCCACTCACCAGCCGATCCAGCTTGCCCCCGGCGATACTTACGAGCTCACGGCCCCGACGGGCGCCAAGCGCGATTTCGGATCCTGGTATGTCTCGGCCGACAACGGCGGTGACGGCATCACGGTGATTTATGCGTAAGCTTCTGACCCTCCTCATTTCCCTGGCTGCCTGCCAATGCCTGGCGGACGGGCCGATCACCGAGACCACACCTTACATCCGCACGGTGTTGCGCGCCGTGGATGCGGCAACTGCTCGCACGCTTTTGGGCATAATCAATGGCAATCCTAATGCCGTCACCAATACCCAAGGCAATGTTAGTTTGGGCGGCACGTTCACGGGAAACGGTGCGGGTTTGACGAATTCGGCCATGTCCAGCAACACCAATGCCCTGGCCAGTTTGCGAGACGTGGCCACCCTTGTAACCGCGGCAAGCAGCAGTGGCGGCGGCGGCAACAGCCAAATTTACATCACGCCCATCATCGGCTTCACGAATTTTGCGGAAACAGGCGTTGGGCAAAAGCTCATCGTCAGTAACGCACTGCCATTCATGCCGGCAATGTCCAAGGGTTACATCGTCTGTACGAACGACGACCCCTATACCGGCAGCAAAGCGGGCCAGGTCTATGATGGGTTGCTCAACCAAGATAGCGGTGCGGCAGGTCCTACCGTGTTAATGGTGACGGCCAACTGGGACGCTCACTCCAACGCCGTTACCGTCGCGTGGATTTCTCACATGTATAGCACGGTCCCAGACGCGAGCTGGAGCCTGTCCGACTCTAATCCTAACTGGCAAAACTTTGGTTTCTTTGCGGTCTATAGCGGCACCAACACAAGTTCGGGCGGATTGGATATAACCGCGGTGAGCAATTTGGTTGCGGGCAACACGCTGAATTTCGTGGGTAACGGCAGCGGCTTGGCCAATATAGCCTATGCCACCGGCGCGGGATCGGCGAACACCGCCAATCACGCGGACACGGCTGACACGGCAAATGGATTGGTCAATACCTTATCTCACGTCGTTTTTGTGGATGCCAACGGCAGTGACGATACGGGCACCAGAGGGGACATTTCACGTCCGTTCGCCAATCTCGGAGCCAGTCAGTCGCACGGTGATTTCATTCTGCTCGGCCCAGGAAGCTTTGCTGCGCATGGCGCCACGGAGGGCGTCACAGTGGCGGGGACAACTCCCAACCTGACACACGTTCAAGGTGACTCACAAAATCCCATCTATGTTTACGACAACGACGCTTTTGTGAACCTAACCCTTCCGGCCCTGGTGGGAGACAGCTTTTATATGCCGGCCACCAATGTTCTTCTGGACAACGTCGTCATCGGCTCGCTGGCAGACGTTGACGTGCTGCTGAATTTTGGCGGAGACGATTTGCGCGTCAGGAATTCGACCATCTACTCGAGCTGGGACGTGGACGAGGGCGCGTCCGGGTCGGCGGACCATCCGACCATCTGGTTGAATGACGAGATTATTTTGACCGACACCAATGGCACCTTGAGCACTAGCTCGACAGGGATGCACGCGCACCAGGCGGGCAATGTCGTGAGTATCGGCGGCTCAATCAACATCTATGCGGTTACGCCGGCGAGCACGCTCACCAAAGCAACGAACTGCATGTTCCAGGGCGGCTCGGACGCGATCATCAGAATTTACGGCACAATCTTCAATCACACCAATGCCCCCGGAGCCAGTCCAACGATCCCGTTCTGGACTACTTCCACGAACGTCTCTGGGTGGTTTTTCGACAACCAGACTTTCAGCCTGGTGATCACCGGCAAAATTTTTCAGCCCTTTGCCACTGGGCATTTGTCCGGCGACGGCAGCGCGTTGACGAACATTCCTGCGACGGGGATCTCGACCAACGGCGGCACGACGGGCCAGGTCGTGGGGAACGCAGGCGATGGAACCGTTGGCTGGATCACTCCCAGCGGCACGGATACAAGCTATCGCGGCGGCAGGGTCGTTTTCAGTTTGGCCCTCAGTTACACCAACATCCTGTTTTCGTCGCCAATGCAGTCCACCGCGTATTCGGTGACAACCGGCTTTTACGGGACCGGCAGCGAGCACCTGGCCGAATCGGCGATCGGCATTGTCAACCAAACAGTGAACGGATTCACGATCACCAACTGGACCGGCAACTTTGATTCCGGCGCCGCCGTCGCCTGGCACGCACTTTTGAACCAATGAAAAAATTCCCCTGGAAACAGATTGTCACGATCCTCGTGCTCGGCGTCGGCGTCTTCGTCGTGGTGGAAATGTATAAGGCCTATGCCGCCGGCAAACGCGCCGTCACCGACATTCTCCTGGCGCCGTGGACCGCCCTCAAGGCCGGCTGGACCACGGCCAGCGCGGCAGTCTCGAACGTCGTGTCCGGCGCCGCGGCCGTCACTCAGCTTCGCGGTCTGACGCAGACCGCGCTGCAGAACGCGCAGATGCAAGGCAGCGTGGCGGCCAGTTACCAGCCTGGCGGACTCATGTATAACCTCATCGGCGCCACGCAGGGCACGGACGCCGCCAATAACGCGGCCCAGGCCGCCGCCAATAACGCGGCCACCGAACAGGCCCAGGCCCAGGCCGACGCCTCCTGGTGGGGACTGGGCAACCTTTGGTCCTATTTCTGATGAGCTCGACTGCAAAAGTTTTTCTCACGCTCGTTTTAGTCGGGATGCTCTTCATTCCCGGCCTGGGCGAGCTCCTCGCGCTGCCGGTCCTGGCCGCCCTCGGTTACATCTGGGGCTTTGCCCCCACCACCAAATGAGCATCGAGAACATCATCATTTACATTCTGCTCCCCGCGCTCGGTTACGTCGCGATCCGGATCAATCGCCTCGAGAAAAGGGTCCTCACGTTGATCGTCATGCTCCGCGACCGCGGCTTCAAAATTCCCTCCGACGAAGACACCAAACGTTTCTTGAAAGCTGATCTATGAACACGCTCCTCCAATTCCTCTCGGGCAAAAAAACCTACGTGACCACGGCCGCGATCGGCGTCCTGCTGTTCGGCACCTGGCAAGGCTGGTGGACGATCCCCAGTGAAGTTTACCTGGCGCTCATGGCCGCGGCCCTGGCTTTCCTCCGCGCCGGCGTCGGCAAAGGTCCGGATGATCTACCACCCGCGCCGGCCGCCGATCCCAAAGCGCCGGCGTCCGCGTCCAGCAGGCTTTCTCTCATGCTCGCGTTCGCCAGCCTGGCGCTGATCGTCGCCGGCTGCAACACGACGCCGCAAAAGGTTGCCTACCGCGCCGCCGGCACGGCCGTCGTCAGCGTGGACGTGGCCATGAATTTGTGGGGCGCTTACGTGGCCGCCAATCATCCGCCGATCGCCCAGGAGCTCGCCGTCCGGAGCGCCTTTGAAAAATATCAACATTCGATGGCCGGCCGGCCGTCACTCAGCCGATGGCCGCCACGCAAACTTACCTGGCGTTTCAGCAGGCCATCGCCAACGCAAGCCAGGACCTCACCGATCTGGAAAACCTCATGACGTCGTTCGGGGTGAAATTAAAATGACTGTGCTCGACAACCTCATCAACGGACTGACGAAACTTTTTTCCGCCCCAAAACCAAAAGCCCAGACCCCAGACCCCAAAGTTATGAACCCAGCAATGCTCGCCCTGCTCATCTCGCTCATCGAGGAAGCCGTCAAAATCACGCCGGCCGTAGTCGAGGACTTCAAACTCATCTTCAACAATCCCGAGCCGGTCCCGGCCGACTGGGAAGCCCTGCGCGCCAAAGTCCTGGCCAAAGGTTATGGCGACTACGTGCCAGCGTCCGCGCTGCCCCCTGACAACGTCGTGAAGGTGCCCCCTCCCATTATCTTTCTGGCGCCAAAAAGTCCTCCTATAACCGATTCTGGCGCGATTCCCACGGCCGTGGACCAGGCGAATCCGCAAAATCCGCCGGATCCCTATCTGCCTGACGGCTCGCCTAACCCGGCGTTCAATCACCTCGGCAACTGATGGGCACGCGCGATTTCATCCTGACCCTCCTGGCGGTGGCCATCGGCGTCTTTGTGGCGCTGATCGTCTGGACCCTGATCGTCAAAAACCAGGTGAGCTCGAGCCTGGCCGGCAATAGCACCATCAACCTGCTCAGCTCTCTTTTTGGAACGAAACCTGCGACGGCGTCCTCCTGATGGATCGAAAAGTTTTGTTCGCCGTCGCCGGCCATGTGCTGGCCAATGACATTTCGTTCGTTCTCTCCGCGATCGAACTGGCCAAGCGCCCGCCCTGCCCGGTTTTTTTTGGCTGGTCGCTGGATCCCAGTGTCGAACGAGCCAGGAACATTCTGACGGCGAGCTTCCTGGAGTCACCATGCACTCACATTCTGTTTTGCGATACGGATATTGGCTTCCTTCCGGAGCACGTGGACCGGATCACCAGTCACGACGTGGGAGTCGTCGGCGGTTTGTATCCCCTCAAAAAATGGGGGCCTCAGCCGGAATGGTGCTCGATTGCGCTGCAGCAGAAACAACCCGTGAGGCCCGATGGACTGATGCGTGTGGCATATATCGGCACCGGATTCTTGTGCATCCGGCGCGACGTGTTCCAGAAAATCATCGCGGCGATCGGCGATCAGTTGGCTTACACGCCGGCCAATAAGGCGGAGGGGAACGAGTTCGCCTTTTGGCGCCAAGGCGTCAGGGCCGGCCGCTTCCTCACCGAAGACTGGATGTTTTGCCAGACCTGGATAGATCTGGGCGGAGAAGTCTTCGCCGATACGCGCGTCATGCTCAGCCACGCCGGCCGCGCCGAATGGCCACTGCCCTCGCAGATTCAAAAGGAATACGACATTTCCCGCCTCAAAAATTAGATCCGGACCTTTGCGGCCATCCGCCGGCTGTGCTCGTCCACCAGGTGAAAATAAGTCCGCGAGAGCAACGCCCCGCCGTCCTGATGCCCGAGCCAACGCGCCACCGTCGGCAGATCCACGCCGCTCTCGATGCAGCGCGTGGCGAACAGGTGACGGAAACTGTGATGCGACAGCCGCGGCAGGCCCGCGCGCCGGCAAGCCATCCGTAGCGAGCGTTTGCACTCCGCCTGGGGAATCACCGCCTCCCGATCGCTGGCGACGCTTCTGAGCGCCTCCAGCGTATCAGCCAGGCCGTTCACGAAAGGGATCACCCGCGGCCGGCCGCTCTTGGTGATCGCGCCAGGCGCCAGAATAAAATCCTCGCGCACGTCCTGCCAGCGGATCCCCCGGGCTTCGGCGATCCGCAAACCCGTGTGCGACAGAAAACGGATCACCAGGCCCGCGTGACTCCGCGGCCGGCCGTCCAGCTCATCGAGGAGGCGGGAAAATTCCAACTGGTTGAGCAACGGCCGTTCCTTGATCCGGATCGGCCGGCGTCGAAGCTTTTTTGCCGCCGGTAGCGCCGCGCGGAGCATCGTCACGATCCCGTTGAACCGCGAATCCGACAGCCGCGCGATCCGGACCGCGAAATCACCCAGCTCCGCTTCGGAAATTTCCTCGATCGGCGCGTCAAACTTTTCCGGCCAGGTCCGGCCGATGAACGCGATCAGTTCCTGATGATAATCCCGCGTCCGCGGCTTCACGACCGGAGCACGCAACGCAGCCCATGTGGAGAGAGAATCTTTGAGAGTCATACCCGCGGCAGAGTAGCCGACGGGTCAAGTGGCAGGCTATTTGCTTAATCGGATGCCATGACCGCTACAACGCCGACATTCGACACGTGGATTCACAGTGATCACTACCACTGCAAAAAATGTGGCGCCGTGATTGACGTCGCCTTGAGCCTCCCACGCGCTCCGCGCAATTATTGTGCAGGCGTTCGGCGAATCGGCATTTGCTCCTGCGGCCAGGTCCTGGTGGAGACTGAACACGAAGAATTGAAGTGGCTCAAGGAAACGTTCTGACTATTTCAGCAGCGCAACCAGAATCCCGACGATCACACCCAACATCGCAACGATCAGCGGAGCCCAGTAACGCCGGTCCATCATCCGACGATGCTTCCGCTCCTCCTCAACTTCCTTCTTCCACAAAAGGGTCCTAAGCTTCCGATCCAATTTCAGCCATTGAAGTTTTTCGTAATCAGAACTGCCCTCATCAAGGCAGGCTAGCGCACCCCACAATTGATCCTCATTGGCGTCAAGCAGTATTGGATCGGCGTCGTACTTGCTCAGGGTCCTGTTCAAGTCTGAAGTGACGAGTTTCTCAAGCAAGCTCCGGTCAAATTGGCTTCCTTCCATAGGTCATTCCTCACTGGCGCGACGGAGATTGATCAGCCGTGCGGCTGTGGGCTTCAGTAAATCTGGATCGGAACTCTGCGCACTGACCCACGGGGGTATTCAAAGCCGATGAAATTGTTAAATCCGTCTGCAGGCATGGGAAGTTTACTTTCTGTTCCTATGACCATGCCGACAGGACGCCCCTCCTCAGTGAGAGCCCAAAAGGCCACTCGCTGCTTAAAAATGTATGGGTTGCCATAATCATCCTTGCAGCGATAACTTGCCCACACTGAAGGACGAGCTGCTCTCAGATCACGATAACGAATTTCGCTCATTTTTTGCTCCTTTTTTTGTTGTTGACATCTTTGTTCATCTGATTACAACTTCTTACATGCTAGATGGAGCCAATGGTCGGGATCGAACCGACGACCGACGGTTTACGAAACCGTTGCTCTACCGCTGAGCTACATTGGCTTTGAGCACCCCCGTTATTCTTTGCTTTGCCGGTTTCACTGTCAATCCAAATGGCAAGCCTGATGCGGTTAGCCGTCAACGGCGAAGTCATCATTGGAATGCTTGACAAGCTCCGTGACCAGATTGACTTACTGGTAAAACCAAGACCACCACGCTTGCCGCAGGCGGCAGCTCAGGAAATCGTCGTGGCGCGAGCATGAAGTACCCGGCAAAGGCGGCGTGATGTTCTGGAGAATTCTCACTCCGATCGTCGTGGTGCGGTTGATCATCATCGCCTGGTTGCTGTCCAAATCACCGCCACCAACATGATTGGAAATCATGCCCCGCCCTGATCAGCGCTTTTGACTTGTGGGTTTGGCGTAATGTAGCGGTCCCAGCTTCCAACGCCCGACTTCCAGACTCGGGATGTCAAACAAGGCGGGGACGCACCGCCGGGGCGTCCATTTTCCGATTCAATGCCCGCCCCGACGCGAAAGCTCGGGGTTCAAAATTCAAGATTCAAGGTTCGCCTGCTCTCAACCCCCACTTCGGATGAGAAACTCTTTATGTATTCATTAAGCTGAGTTATAAGTGATGCTCATTTTTTTCTTGACAAGATGGGGTAAATTAATAAAATGCCGCAAACGCAAATCAAATAGAACCTTATGTGTAAACATTCTTTTCAAAATGCAAGCGCTTGCCCACGTCAATGGTGGTTGCTCCTTGCGGTGTGCGCCGTCGCAACAGCCACTTCGGCCTCGGCTGACATTTTCGTCATCGGCCCCAATACGGGTGTTGCCCCCGGCGCGACTTCCTACGCTTCCAGCATTTCGCAAGATCCGTATGCCCCGAGTGAAAATGCCTGGTTCTTCGGAACTGCGGGTCTGCCGGTCACCGTTTCCTACAATGCGGCGGCGGGTGTGTGGCAGAAACAGCTCAGCGGCGCCGGATCGCTCGATCAATATCAGGAAGTCAATCTCCTCGAATATGTCAGGGTCGGCGCGGGCCCGGTATGGACCGATTGGCACGAAACGATTGTCACGCCGGATTTCATCTGGGGGTTCGATCCGGACGACACGTTCTACACGCTCAACGGCGGGGCTGCCCAGACTGCGGGCATCAGTTTCAGCGCCGACTACTCGCAAGTGACCTTTAACTTTCCCACGTCCGTGCCGACAAACACAGTGATTCTGTTCCACAAGGAACTGCAATACATGGGCGTCAACACCTTTGACAATAACACCACTGCGATAGTGGTCAACCAATTCGCCAGCGTCCCCGAGCCGTGCACTTGGGTGTTCCTGGGCATTGGCTTGGCCGGCCTCGTGCTCCGGCGTCGTCGCGCGGCGAACTGATTCTCGGAAGTTCCCCTGCAACCGCCATCCGGTGAAAGCCGGATGGCGGTTGTTCTTGCTCGTTTCAGCCGCCAGGGCAGGCACGCTTGGCCTGCTGGTTTTACTTCGAAAGCGGCGGCGTTTGCTTGACTTCCCCAAGCGGGCACTTCATTAAACAACCGCGAGTCGAACTGGAATTTCCCGCATGAATTTGTTTCGCCGAAAAAGCGTCACCGCCCTGCAAGCGGAGGCGTTGACCGACAAGAGCCTGCATCGCGCGCTAGGGCCGCTGAACCTGGTCATGTTGGGCATTGGCTGCATCATTGGCACGGGCATTTTTGTGCTGACCGGCACGGCGGCCGCCCAAAATTCCGGCCCGGCGGTGGTCCTTTCCTTTGCGCTGGCGGGCATTGTCTCGGCGTTCGCCGCGCTGTGCTATTCCGAATTTGCCTCGCTGGTGCCCATGTCCGGCAGCGCCTACACGTATGGCTACGCCACGCTGGGCGAGCTGTTTGCCTGGATCATCGGCTGGGACCTGGCCCTGGAATATGCTGTGGGCGCCATCGCCGTGTCCGTGGGCTGGTCCGGTTACATGGTCTCGTTTCTGAAGGATTTCGGAATTCAAATTCCCCCCGAACTTTCCGCCGCGCACGGCATACATTTGATTGAACTTCCCGCTGCCCTGGCCGCCGCCTTGAAATTGAAAGCCGGTTGGGTGGTTTTCGGCGGCGACCTGGCAGAACGCATTCAGGCCGCCGGCATGGACCCCGCCAGTCTTCCTCAGGTCACGGCCATTTTCAATCTGCCTGCCGTCATCATCGTCGCCATCGTGGCCGTGCTGCTGGTCATCGGCATCCGGGAATCGGCGGGGTTTAACAACGTCATTGTCTTTCTCAAGCTCGCGGTAATATTGCTCTTCATTTTCGGCGCTGCCCGGGCCATCAACCCCGCCAACTGGCATCCGTTCATCCCTGCCAACGCCGGCAAATGGGGCAACTTCGGCTGGTCGGGCGTCATGCGCGGCGCCAGCCTCGTGTTCTTCGCCTACATCGGCTTTGACGCGGTCAGCACCGCGGCGCAGGAGGCCAGGAATCCTCGGCGCGACGTGCCCATCGGCATCATCGGCTCGCTGCTGGTTTGCACCGTGCTCTACATTGTGGTTTCCGGCATTGCCACCGGCGTGGTGCCTTACCGGGAACTGGACGTGCCCGAACCGATTGCGCTGGCCGCCGACCACGCGAACATGGGCTGGATGGCGGACATCATCAAACTCGGCGCCATCGCCGGCCTGTCCTCCGTCATCCTGGTGATGATGCTGGGGCAGACGCGCGTGTTTTGGAGTATGTCGCGCGACGGATTGCTGCCGCCGTTCGTGAGCCGCGTGCATCCCCGCTTCAAAACGCCGTGGCTCATCACGATTGTCACCGGCGTGGTGGTGGCCTTCTTTGCCGCCGTCCTGCCGGTGCGGGACGCCGGGAACCTGTGCAACATCGGCACGCTGCTGGCCTTCGTCATCGTGTCGCTCGGCGTGCTCGTGTTGCGGGTGCGCGAACCGGAATTGCAGCGGAAATTCAAGACGCCTTGGGTTTGGTTTGTGGCACCGATGGGCGCGCTTTCCGCCTTCGGGCTGATGATGTATCTGCCGCTGATGACCTGGGTGCGGCTGCTCGTGTGGTTTCTCGTCGGCATCGTGATCTATTTCGGTTACGGCTACCGCCGCTCGAAATTGCAGACGCCGGCAAAATAAGCCGCTTCGGCCTGAGGTTTGGTAGTGATAAAGTTTGACCGGAGTGCGGAGCAATGCTCCGCGTGAATCAAGGTTCCAAGTTTGCGGAGCAATGCTCCGCGCTCCAAAAACCGCAAATCGTACCACTGGCACGTTGGGTTTTCATGATGCCCATTGAACCACCGGCATCGCCAATGCCAAGCGGTTTTTCGTGGAATGTTTAGCTGCGCCAAGCAGGCGAGCGAAAGGTTCGGAGTTCCGCCTTCAGGTGGTTACGACTACACACTAACCCTACCGCGTAAACGCGGAACTCCAAGCAGAGGTTCTTTGTTCAGCCGATGATCGGAAAATTATCGATCGGTGGATTCTTCATCCGCGGGCGCGCCGGAACGCCAATGGCCTTTTTGCCAGACATAGACGCTCCCCTGCTGCACCCACTTGCCCCGAAGCCAGATGTCACCCGGATGCGGACGCGTCCGCCAGTGACCGGCCACCCAGACCCATTGGCCGCGCCAGTCCCAGTGGCCGGGGATGAAATACCACAACGTCCGCGGGCCTGGCGGCACGGGAATGACATCCTTTTGATTATCCGGCGGCGGCTGGGTGGGTTGACCGACGTTGACGTTGTCCGCCGTCGCAACCTGTGGCGCGACGTTGGTGGGCGTTTGCGACGCGCAGCCTGCAAACAGCGGCAACGCGGCGGCAATGAGCAGCGTTTTGATTGGAATGGAATTTTTCATGTTAATTTTCAGTTTCGGAAATGTCCGGAAATGTGCGCCGCTTTGCTCCAGGTTGCAAAGATTTAAATGCAGGTGGCCACCCGCGGCATTCAACGCCGGTGGCCGGAAATTTTCGCGAGGGATTAATCTGGTTTAACGCCAGCGGCCGCCAACCCAGACATACCCCCGCCCGTGGTGGTCCCAATGGCCGCGCACCCAAACCGCGTGCGGGTGCGGGCGTGGCGCCCAGCGACCGGCCACCCAGTCCCAGTGGCCGCGCCATTCCCAGCAACCCGGAACCCAAAGCCAAATGGTCAACGGCCCGGGAGGGGTCGGCATGACTTCAACCTGCGGCGGCGGCGGGTTTTCCGGCTGCTCCACGACAACCTCGTCACCGGGCGGCGGGGCTGGTTGCACCACGGTCACCGTCCGGGCCGGGCGTTCAACAATGCAGCTTGCGAGCAGCGGCAGGCTGACAGCGATCAAAAGACTTTTGAGCAAAATTGATTTTTTCATAACATCATGGTGGACGATGACGTCGGCAAATTTGTTACAAAATTGTTGCGCTCGCACTGAACATGATTTTGCATTTCGTCCATGAGACAAGCTGTTTTTCGGTTTGTTCAATCCGGCGATTTTTCAAGCGAGTTCCACCTGCCGCGCCGGCGCCTGGCGGACGCGTTTGAACAGGAGAATCAGCGGGAGACAGCACAGCACCAACAGCGCAAAGATCCGGAATGTGTCCACGAACGCCCACAAATGAGCCTGTTGATTGAGGCGGTTGTAAATGAGGGCGTAAGCCTGGTGCATGGCCGTCACCGGGTCGCCATGCCGGGCGAGCATGGCCTGCGCCGCGTGCAGTTGCCGCGTGAGCGCCGGATTGGTCGGCGTCAGGTGCCCGACCATGAGCGCCTGATGCGCCTGCGCGCCGCGAGCGATGAGGGTGGTGACGAGGGCGATGCCGATGCTTCCGCCGATGTTGAGCATGAGATTGTACAGGCCGGTGGCGCTGCCGATTTGCCGCTGGCGCAACTGACTCATCGTCGCCGTCGTCAGTGGCACAAAAATAAAACTGATGGCCACACCGTTCAGCACGGTTGGAAAAATAACGCTGCGCATGCTCACCTGCAGATTGAGGTTGCTCAGCAGGAAGGCGGACAACGCCAGCATCGAAAAACCAAAACTCAACATCCAGCGCAACCGGATTTTGCCCACAAGCCGTCCGACGACGAAGGTGGTGAGGAAGGCGGCGCAACCGCGCGGACTCATGGCGTAGCCGCTTTGCAACGCCGGATAACCCATCAACGTTTGCAGAAACAGCGGCAGCTCCGCCGTCGTACCATAAAGAATGATGCCCACTACCGTCATCAACATCAGGCCGACGGCAAAATTCCGGCTTTTCAGAATCCGCAAGTCCACCAGCGGATGTTCCACCGTAAGTTCCCAGGCGATGAATCCGATCATGGCGGCGGCGGAAATGGCCATGAACCAGCGAATCCAGACCGCGCCCAGCCAGTCCGCCTCCTGTCCCTTGTCCAGGACGACTTGCAGCGTGGCCAGCCAGAGCGCCAGCAAGCCGAAGCCGGTGAAATCAATGGCCGCCTTCAGGTTGCGTTTGATGTAAGGCGGGTCTTCGACCAGCCATTCCGCCAGGAACACGGCCAGGATGCCGACGGGCAGGTTGATGTAGAAAATCCAGCGCCACGAATAATTGTCGGTGATCCAGCCGCCGAGCGTCGGACCGATGATGGGCGCCACAATGACGGCCTGCGAGAACGTCGCCATGGCGATGCCGCGTTTGGCGACCGGAAAACTTTCCAGCAAAATCGCCTGGGCGATGGGCACCATCGCGCCGCCGCCCGCGCCCTGCAAAATGCGCGCCAGGATCAGCATGGGCAGGTTCGGCGCCATGCCGCACAGCATGGACGCAAACGTGAAAATCCCGATGCAGGAAATGAACACCCGTTTCCGCCCAAAATGATTTCCCAGCCAGCCGGTCATCGGCAGGATGATGGCGTTGGCCACGAGATAGCTCGTCAGCACCCACGTCGCCTGGTCGGTCGTGGCCGAGAGGCTGCCGGCAATGTGCGGCAGGGCGATGTTGGCGATGGAGGTGTCGAGCACCTGCATGAACGTCGCCAGCATCACGCCCACCGCCACGAGCCACGGACTGTGACGCGGATGCCAGTCCTCGTGATGCGCGCTGTCAGGCATGGGAATTATTTACATATGGCGGCGCACGGTGAGCGCCGGCATTCAACCCAAACTCCGAAGCAGGCCGCGTGAAAATAGTGGTAGGGACGGCGCGCTGCGCTGTCTCCGCCCGCGTCCAGCGGGCGGAACGAATTGTGCAAAGACGGACGCGCGCCCCGGGTCGGTTCCGCGCCTGAACGGCGCGGTGACGGCGCAGCGCGCCGTCCCTACCAATTTCGGAATTCGGGTTCAAATGTTATGTTCCGGTTTTGAGACGATTATCGCCCGCCGTTACATTTTCATTTTCCGGCGCAAAACGTATCGAAAAACAAACGCCGCCGCGCCCGCCAGGACGACCGCCAGCAACGCAATCGCCCAACCGGGCATTTCAAAACTGCTGACATGCACGCTTGGTGTCACGGACAAGCCGGGACCAATCACGTGGCCGGCGGGCAGCGGTTCATCGAAGATAATTTTCACCGGCACGCGCTGGACGACTTTTACGTAATTGCCCGTGGCATTTTCCGGCGGCAGCAAACTGAACCGCGCGCCGGAACCGGCCTGGAGGCTGTCCACGTGACCGCGCAACGACCGGCCGACCGCGTCAATTTCAACCAGCGCCGGCTGGCCGGGCCGCATGTGTTTCAGTTGCGTTTCCTTGAAATTGGCCGCGACCCAGACGTCGTCGGGCACGATGGAGAAAAGGGTCTGGCCGGTCTGGACGTAATCGCCCGGCTCGACGGATTTGCGCGTGACGCGGCCATCGCTGGGCGCGAAAATCTTCGTGTAGGACAGATCCAGTTGCGCCGACTGCACGGCGGTCTGCGCCTGCCGGAACAGCGCGAGCGCCATGGCCACGGCAGGTTTCGTTGCCTCCAACTGTGCTTTGGCTTCGTTGATTCTGGAAGCGTCGGCAACGGCCTTTTGTTTGGCGGCGGTAAGGTTCGCGTCGGCTTCGCTGACTGTGGCCTGCGCGGTGTCAAATTCCTGCTGCGAAATCGTGTTCTGTTTCCGCAATTCCTGGCTGCGCTGAAAATCCGCCTGCGCGCGCGCATCGGTGGCCTGGGCGGCATCGGCGTCGGCCTTTGACTGGTCGGCGGTGGCTTCGGCGGTGGCCACTTTCACGGTCATCAAATCGAGCGCGGCGAGCACCACCTTGTAATTGGCTTCCTGCGCGTCAGCGGAGGATTGTTTCTGCGCAGCGGTCGTCGAGTAATCCGCCGGATCAATCTCCACGAGCAGTTCGTTCGAGCGGACGATCTGGTTGTCAAGCACGTGAACGGCGGCAACCTGCCCGGAAATCCTCGGGGCGATGGAAACAACGTGGGCCTCGATGAAGGCGTCGTCGGTGGATTCGTGCGTGAAGGCGGTGACGAGATAATCCAGCCCGAAAAACAACAGCACGGCGAGCGCGCCGGTTGCGGGCCAAATGAACCACGGCGAATTTAATTTCGCCAGTTTTGCGCCGTTGAGCTGCGGTGGCGGCGGCGGATTTGAAGGGACAGGTTGATTTTCACTCATAAAAATCGAAATGACTAATTCCTAAATCCTAATGAAGAAAGAATGACGAAACACGAATGACAAATTACCAAAGCCGTTCGTCATTTGGACGTTTTGGAATTCTTTAGTCATTCGTCATTATGGTTTAGTCATTCCGCGCCGGCGGCATGGTTTGGTCACTTGGCACTTGGTTGCGGCGAATGTTCCCGCCAGCCGCCGCCCAGCGCCTGGTAAAGATTGATCAAATTGATCAGCCGCGAGTATTGCGCCTGGATGAGGTTCTGCTGCGCGTTATACAGGTCTTGTTGGGCGGAAAGCACCGTCAGGTAGTTGTCCACGCCCTGACGGAAGCGCGCCTCCGCCAGGTCGTAACGCTTTTGCTCGGCTTGGACGAGGGCTTGCCCGGCGTCCAACTGCACTTCGACCGTGGCCCGCACCGCCAGGGCGTCGGCAACCTCCCGGAAGGCGGTTTGAATGGCTTTTTCGTAGTTCGCGACCTGGATGAGCTTGCCCGCCTTGACGCCCTGCAATTCGGCCCAGGCAGTCCCCGCCGCGAAAATGGGCCACTGGATTTGAGGTGAAAAGTTCCAGGCCTGCGACCCGGGAGCGAACAAACCTTCGAGCGCCGTGCTGGCGGTGCCCGCCGAACCGGTGAGGGTGATGGTCGGGAAAAAGGCGGCCCGGGCGGCGCCAATGTTGGCGTTGGCGGCCTCGAGTTGATGTTCGGCTGCGAGAATGTCCGGACGACGTTGCAACAGGTCGGAGGGCAGACCTGCCGGCAAATCGGACAAACAAATCTGCGGATTGAATGGTTGAGGGGGTGAAAGGTCATCGGGCAACGGGCGGCCCGCCAGGAGCACGAGATAATTTTCAGCCTGGGCAAGTTGCTGTTCGTGGCTGGCCACGGCTGCGCGCGCCGTTTGCCTCTGGCCCTCGGCGGTGCGCAAATCAAGCTCGGACACCACGCCGGCTTCGTAGCTGCGCTTGGTCAAGTCGTAGGATGCCTGCACCGCCGTCAACGTTTGCCGGGCCACGGCGAGTTGTTCGGTCAGTTCGCGTTCCGTCAGGCAGGCCGCGCCCACCTCGGCCACCAGCGCGATCTGGGCGCTTCGGCGGGCCTCCTCGCTCGCAAAAAAAGTTTCCAATGCCTGCTTTTTAAGGCTGCGCACCCGGCCGAAAAGATCCAGTTCGTATTGGGCGACGCCCAGGTTCACGTTGAATTGGTTGAAGGTCACACCGCCGCCGGTGCCGGCGAATCCATAGGCAATCCGCTGGCGTGAACCATTGGCGTTGACGTCAACAGTGGGAACCAGGGCGTTTCGCTGGACGCGGTAGAGCGCGCGCATTTGTTCGACGTTCAACATCGCCACGCGCAGGTCGGGATTGTTGGTCAGGGCGAGTTCGATGAGTTGTTGCAGACGCGGGTCGCGGAAAAATTCGCGCCAGCCGATGTCCGCCGCCTGCCGGGCCGTAGCTTCTGAGCGTAGGCCGGCCGGCACGGCGTTGGTTGAGCCGTTGAGCAGCTCTGGCGCTTCGGGCCAGGCTGGCGAAATGGCTGCGGTCGGGCGTTGGTATTTCGGCATGAGCGTGCAACCGGCCAGGGCCAGGATGAACAAGGCGGCGAGAGATTTCGCCAAAAAATTTCGTGCGGAGCCGGGAACTTCAAGGGGCTTTCGCTGGCGCGGCAGCGTCTTGGACTGCGGCAGCCCTCTGCCGCTTCCGACCCCGGCGCGGCTCTCAAAAGCGCCAGAGGACTGGCGCAGTCCAAAACCTGGCGGCCTTTCGGACGGTTCATGGGTTGACGAAAATAATTTGCTCATGGCTTTCCCGGATTATTCTTTTCGCCGTCGTCATCCAGCCCGGCGGGGCCGGGCGCCAGCATGGTGTGCGATGGTTTTTGGCTTTTAAAAATCCGGCGGACGAGCACGAAGAACACCGGCACAAAAAGGATGGCCAGCACGGTGGCCGAAATCATGCCGCCCGCCACGCCGGTGCCGATGTCGTGCCGGCTGGCCGATCCGGCGCCGGTGCTCAAGGCCAGCGGCGATACACCCAAAATGAACGCCAGCGACGTCATCAGAATCGGGCGCAACCGCAAATGCGCCGCCTCCAGGGTGGCTTCGATCAAGCCTTTGCCCTGCGCCTGCAAGTCCTTGGCGAATTCGATGATGAGGATGGCGTTTTTGGCGGACAAGCCGACGATGGTCAACAGGCCGACTTTGAAGAACACGTCGTTGGGCAGCCCGCGCAACGTGGCGGCCAGCAAAGCGCCGAGGATGCCGAGCGGCACGACGAGGATCACCGCTACCGGGATGGACCAGTTTTCGTAAAGCGCGGCCAGCGCCAGGAACACCACGATGAGCGACAACGCATACAGCAGCGGCGCTTGTCTGGCCGACAGGCGTTCCTCGAAGGATTGGCCGGTCCATTCGTAACCAAAGCCATTGGGCAATTTTTGGGCCAGATTTTCCATCGCGGTCATGGCCTGGCCCGTGCTCTTGCCCGGCGGGACGGCGCCGACCAGTTCCAGCGACGGAACGCCGTTGAAATGCTGCAACGATGGCGAGCCATAAATCCAATGCAAGGTGGCCAGGCTGGCCAGCGACACCATCTGGCCGCTACTGTTGCGTACGAAAACCTTGCCGACATCCTGGGGCAACATGCGATACGGAGCGTCGAGTTGGGCGATGACCCGTTGCACGCGGTTGCCGTTGACAAAATTGTTGATGTAATCCGAACCGAAATAGGTCTCCAGCGTGGTATTCAGGTCCGCCAGCGAAACACCCAGCGCGCTGGCCTTGGCCTGGTCAATGTCCACCTTGAGCTGCGGTGTGTCCTCCAAACCCTGGAAGCGCAACTGGACGATGTCGTGATTGGTCGCGGCCATGGCCACCAACTGGTCGCGCGCCTGCATGAGTTTGTCGTGGCCCAAACCGGCCTGGTCTTCCAGCTCAAAATCGAATCCGGAGGCGATGCCCAGTTCGGGAATTGGCGGCGGATTGATGGGATAGATGATCGCGTCCTTGATCTGGCTCAGATACATGAAGGCGTGGCCGATGATTGCGTCCACCCCGTGTTGAGCGCCGTGGCGTTGGCTCCAGTCCTTCAAATGAACAAAAGCGAGGGCGGAGTTTTGTCCCTGGCCGTTGAAACTGAAGCCGGCGACGTCCACCATGCCTGCCACTTCCGGCAGTTTCAAATAGTAACTCTCGACCTGCTTGAGCACGTCCACCGTGCGTTCCTGGGTCGCACCCACCGGCAACTGGATGCTGGTGATGAAATAACCCTGGTCTTCATCGGGAAGGAATGACGAGGGCAAACGGACATACAGCCAACCCACTGCCACGACAATCGCCAGATAAATAAACAGATACCGCGGCGTCCGGTTGATGGTCCGGCCCAGGAAGCCTTCGTAGTTCTTCCGCGTGGCGGCGAAACCGCGGTTGAACCAGCCGAAAAATCCCTGCTTGCGCAAATGATGCCCTTTTTCGACCGGCTTGAGCAGGGAAGCGCACAACGCCGGCGTCAGGGACATGGCCAGAAAGATGGAAAACAACATGCACGAAATCAGCGACAACGAAAACTGGCGGTAAATCGCGCCTACCGAGCCGCCGAAGAAAGCCATGGGAATGAACACGGCGGTCAACACGAGGGAAATGCCGATGAGCGCGCCGGTGATCTGCTGCATCGCCTTGATGGTCGCTTCGCGCGGCAACAGCCCTTCTTCGCTCATGATGCGTTCCACGTTTTCCACCACCACAATGGCGTCGTCCACCAGTTCGCCCACCGCGAGCACCATGCCGAACATGGTCAGGACGTTGATGGAAAAGCCCAGCGCATACATGACGGAAAATGTGCCCAGCAACGCCACCGGGATGACGATGGTGGGAATGAAGGTCGCCCGGAAATTTTGCAGGAACAGAAAGATGATCAGGAACACCATCACAATGGCCTCCAGCAGCGTCGTGACCACTTCCTGGATGGAAGCGCGCACAAACTCAGAACTGTCGTAGGGAAAATCCACGCGCACGCCCGGTGGGAAGAATTTGGAAAGTTCCTTTACTTTGGCGCGGACGGCGTTGGCGGTGGCCACGGCGTTGGCCGACGGGGCCAGCCGGATGCCCACGGCGGCGGCGGGACGCCCGTCCACGCGGGCCTGCAAAGCATAACTCTCGCCGCCCAGCTCCACGCGGGCCACGTCGCGCAAATACACGCGCGAACTGTCGGAATTCACCCGCAGCAAAATGTCCTCAAATTGTTTGACCGAGGTCAACGTGCTTTGGCCTTGCAGGGTGATGTTGATTTCCTGTCCCTTCACCGCCGGGCGCGCCCCGAGTTGTCCCACCGGAACCTGCGTGTTTTGAGCCTCAATGGCGTTGATAACGTCGTTGGCGCCGAGATTGTAACTTTCCAGCTGGTCGGGGTTCAGCCAGATGCGCATGGCATATTGAGTGCCGAACAGGTCCGCTTCGCCCACGCCGGTGACGCGGCGGAGGGGGTCAAGCACGCTCGACGAAATGAAATTGCCCAGCGCGACGCCGCTCACATCCTTGTTGGTGGACGACAGGGCAAAAAACATCAGGAAATTGCGCGTGGATTTGACGACCGTGATGCCCTGTTGCTGGACGGTCTGGGGCAGGCTGGGGACGGCCAGTTGCAGCTTGTTCTGCACCTGTACCTGCGCGATGTCCGGATCCGTACCGGACTGGAAATAGAGCGTCACAGTGGACTGCCCGCTCGCGCTGCTGCTGGAAGACATGTAGAGCAGGTTGTCAATGCCGTTCATCTGCTGCTCGATCACGGACGTGACCGTGTCCTGCACCGTTTCCGCCGAAGCGCCCGCGTAAGTGGCGTTGATGGCGATGGACGGCGGCGCGACGCTGGGATATTGGGCGACCGGAAGATGGGTGATGGCCAGAACCCCTCCCAGCATGATTAGCAGGGAAAGCACCCAGGCAAAAATCGGGCGGTCGATGAAAAATTTGGGCATGGCGATGTCCGGTTAATTGCCCTTGGCCGCCGCGGATGACGTAGAAGCTGGAGCGCCGGTCTCCGACCCGGCGTGTTGGGAATCCGTTGAATCGCGCCCGGTCGGAGACCGGCGCTCCACTGTTGCCGCTGATACAGCGTTGGTATCGACGGGATTGAAAGGAACGGATTTCACCGGCATTCCCGGCATGGCTTTTTGCAGGCCCTCGACGATGACGCGTTCTCCGGTTTTCAGGCCGTCGGTGACGATCCACTTGTTGCCCACAGCCTGGCCGAGTTTAATCACCCTGACTTCCACCTTGTTGTCCGCGCCCACCACCAGCACGGTGGCAATGCCGTTTGCGCCGACGCTGACGCCGCGCTGAAGCACGGTTATGGCCCTGGCGTCAACCGCCTGCTCCAGCAAGCCCCGCGCAAACATTCCCGGCAGGAGCAGATGATCCGGATTGGGAAATTCGGCCCGCAGCGTCACCATGCCGCTGCTGGGATCCACTGTGACATCGGAGAACAACAGTTTTCCAGCCTGCGCGTAAGTCGTTCCGTCCTCCAGCAACAACGTCACCTTCGCTTCGCCGGGCGCGGCGCTTTTGAGCGCGCCGCTGTCCAGTTCCCGCCGCAACTGCAGGAGTTCGGTGCTCGACTCGGTGAAATCGCAGTAAATCGGGTCCAATTGCTGGACCACCGCCATTTCCGTCGCAGCGCTTTGGCTCACCAGCGCGCCCTCGGTGACCAACGCCGACCCGATGCGCCCGTCAATGGGCGAGGTGACGGTC
Organism: Verrucomicrobiota bacterium; assembly: GCA_050013895.1. GTDB lineage: Bacteria > Verrucomicrobiota > Verrucomicrobiia > Limisphaerales > UBA11358 > UBA11358. The sequence goes on from JBEKEJ010000031.1 coordinate 21,475, forward strand.
GCATAACCGAGATTCAGCGAGGCCGTTTCCAGCGCCGCCTTAGCCGCCAGCACATCGGCTTTTGCCTGGGCTGCCGCCGAGACGGCGTTGTCGTAATCCTGCTTGCTCACGGCGTTGATGTCGACCAGCGGCTGGTAGCGGTCCGCCAGCGCCTGGGCCTGCTTTGAATTGGCCTCGGCCTTGGCCAGCGCCGCCGACGCGCTGTCGTAAGCCGCCTGGAACGGCGCGGGATCAATCTGGAACAGCGTCTCGCCGGCCTTGACCTCCGCGCCTTCGCGAAATTCCCGGTGAAGCACAACGCCGTCCACCCGCGCGCGCACCTGCGCCACGCGCACCGGATCAATGCGCCCCGGCAGTTCGGTCGTGAGCGCCACCGATTCCGGCGCGAGGGTGACCACGCCGACCTCCGGCGGCGGCAGGTCGTAGGCGCCGGGACCGGCCTGCTTCCGGCCGCAACCCGCCAATGACAACGACAACGACGCGACCGCCAGCGCGACCGGCAATCCCCTAAACCCGGGCTCCGAAATTGATGGGGAGCGCACCCGCCCCGGGTGCGGTTTTCCGCGCCCTTCCGCGGCGCGCCAAAGCGCGCCAGCGCGACGGCGGCGCGGAAAACATCGGACGCACCGAAAATTCCCGAACGCTTGTTTCGGCAACGCGCGCAAGAGGCTGGACGCGAGGCGCGTCCAGCCACACCCGAGGCGGGTGTGCTCCCCAACTTCGGAATTCGGGCTTAATCTTGTTTTCAATGTTCGATTGTTCACCATGTTACCCTCTCCTTTTTTTGGCGCCGGCCCCGGCCAGAAACAAATCCACAATGCGCTCGGCGGCGCGCCGATTCAAACGATAATTTGGCATTAACAGGTGCGAGGTGACGTACAGGTGCGCCTGCCCGTAAAAGCCGTAGGCCAGGTCCCGGCTTTCAAAATGGCCGTCCAGTTCGCCGGCGGCCTGGGCGCGTTTGATGAGCGAATGCACGAATTCCAGATTGCGCTGGCACCGGTCAAGGTAACGCAATTCCGGCGGCACCTCGCCCGGCGCGGCAAACGCGGTGGCAAACGCGATGCGCGTCAACTCGCGGTTCTTGTGAAAGTAATCGAACAACGCGACGAGAATCTCAACCAGTTGTCCTCGAACATCGCGTCCCCGCGCCGCCGCTTCCTGCACCACCGCCAGCCGCTCGTCGTGCGCCTCGCTGACGAGCGCCTGGAACAATCCGGCCTTGTCGCGGAAATGATAATACAACGCCGGCTTGGAGACTTTCGCGTCGCTGACGATCTGCTGGACGGACGTGGCCGCGTAGCCGCCGTTGGCGAAGCGTTTGAGCGCCGCCCGGAGGATCTGCCGCCGCGTTTCGGGACCGTGTTTGGCCATAAACCTACCGAACGGTAGGTAATGACCGGCCGGTTGTCAAATGGGTTTATCCCGAACTCCGAAGCCGATGGGGAGCGCACCCGCCCCGGGTGCGGTTTTCCGCGCCCCCGCGGAACGCCGCATTGATCCCGAAAACCGAAGTTGGGCGTACGAAAATGGCGGTAGGGACAGCGCGCTGCGCTGTCCTCGCCCGCGTCCAGCGGGCGGAACGAATTGTGCAAGCGCGGACCTGCGTCTCGGGCCGGTTCCGCGCCTGAACGGCGCGGTGACGGCGCAGCGCTGTAGAGTTGTCAAGACATCGGTAACAGGTGGCCATTGACTTCGCTGACTGGATAAATGAACGGCAAGGTGGTGCTGGCGGCGAGGTTGAGTTCCCGAAAATACATGTTAGATGGCTTCCAGTGCCACTTCTTGGTGTACCAAAGCTTCACAGACAAAATAGCGGTGGCCCGCCACCCGCACCGTCCCGGCGGCATCGATCCGGCACACGGTCAAGCCGACCGGATAAACCCAAGGAGATACCTCCGCGCGATAACGCCGCGCACTAGGCTGGTAACGCTCCGCAGGGCGCTGCATGGCCAGCGCTTCGTGCGGTCGTACCAGATTGTAGCGGCCCACGAAAGCATCATAACGCGCCTGCCACTCCTCCCAAGTGGCCGGCCAACCCTGCCGCGTCATGCTGCGGGCTAACGTGCGGTGAAAGCGTTCGATCTTGCCGTGGGTCTGCGGATGCCGGACGCGTCCAAACACCAGTTCAATGTCCTGTTGGATGAAAAACACGGAGAGCCGTGCCAGCCCCCAGCCGTTTTGGGGGTTCCACCACGGTGTCCCATGATCCAACAACAGTTGCCGCGGCAAACCATAGCGTTCAAACACCTGGATAAAACAGTCCCGCACCCGTTCGGTGCTGTGATCCCGCAAGGCAAACACGCCCAATGCAAAGCGGCTGTGGTCATCCAGCACGGTCAGTGGTTCATCCCGCAGTTCGCCCCGGCCCAGCGGCCCTTTGAAATCCGCCTGGAACAAATCATTGGGCGCGGGCCGCTCAAAGCGCGTCCAAGCCGGCGAATGCCGGTCCAGCGGGTGCACGGCGTCATGCCGCAGCAGGCTCCGATGCACGGTAGCCACCGACACGCGTTCACCCTGTTCCCACAGCAGATGGGCGATCTTGCGCGCGCCCCAGCCATCCGGTGCCCGCAGTGCCAAAATCCGCTCCACCAAGTCGGGGCTGATCCGGCGGGGACTCCGCTGCGGCCGCCGCGAGCGCTCTTGCAGGGCGGTCAAGCTCTCCGCCCTCCGATAACGCGCCAACCACTTGTAGCCCGTCTTGCGGGCTATCCCAAACTGCCGGCACAAAGCGGAAAACTGACCACGCCTCGTGACCAACGCTCCCCTGATGAAAGCAATCTTTTGATCCATCGGTCGGACATCAAGCCAAGGCATGGGCCAAAGCCTA
>JBEKEJ010000032.1:0-18547 GCA_050013895.1 Verrucomicrobiota bacterium
AACGGCACATGACTTTTCCGCAGTGCCTCGGCAAACATCAGACTGTTTTCCATCGGCACGGTTTTGTCCGCAAACGTCGTCCAAATGAAACACGGCGGCGTGTTGGTTGTCACCTGCATTTCCTAGCACTCCTTTCGTAGCGCCGTCGGCGCAGCATATTTGTTGCTCAAGCTCGGAAAATTGAATAGCTCCGTCAGGAGCGGCATATTCCAATTTCGCCACCGACGGAACTCTGTTTCATCGGTTGCCGGAACTTGTTTGGAGTTATGCAAACTTTTGCTTCAGGTGAAGCAAAGTTTTGTCATCCACCTGCAACTTGCGAATCGCACTTTGCGGCGAATTTCAATCCTTCACCCAACCCTGTTGTTTCAGCCAAAACAAACAGTCGCCGGCCCACGGATGCGGATGCGCGAACGGCGGCTTGTCCTTCAACCCCATGCCGTGTCCGCCCTCCTGGTAAATGTGCAAATCGAACGGCACATGACTTTTCCGCAGTGCCTCGGCAAACATCAGACTGTTTTCCATCGGCACGGTTTTGTCCGCAAACGTCGTCCAAATGAAACACGGCGGCGTGTTGGTTGTCACCTGCATTTCATAGCAGCTTGACCAGTTTTGGCGAAGGATGTTTGCCCAGCAGATTTCCCTTTGAACCCTCGTGGGTGTATGCGCCCATGGTGATGACGGGATAACACAGAATGCCGATGTCCGGCCGCGAGCTTTGCCGCTCAATCGGGTCGGTCGCGTTCGGGTTGCCGGAATCGAAATGGGTCATCAGTGTCGAAGCCAGATGCCCGCCCGCTGATGAACCCATGATGCCGACGCGCTTCGCGTCGATTCTCCAATCCGCCGCCTTCTCCCGGACCAATCGCACCGCGCGCGCGGCATCTTGCAGCATCACCGGATGCCGGTAACCATGGGAGCCGAGCCGGTATTTCAGCACGAAGCATATCACGCCATGCTGGTTCAGCCAGAGCGCGTAATCGCCGCCTTCATGCGGAGCCAGCCCGGCGTAGGCGCCGCCGGGACAAATCACCATCGCCGCGCCTGTCGCGTTTGCGGGGTCGGGCAAATACGCGGTGAGGGTCGGGATGTCATTGCTCGTGCTGCCCAGCGCTCCGGGCGCGCCGTCCGGCCAGAGCGGGATCGGGGCCGGAACTTCGGCGTGTGACAAGATCAAAGAGGAAAACAAAATTGCCGATGCGATGATCGTTCTCATGGTTTGAAGACAACCAAAGACTTGAAGAATCCCACTGCCGATTCAATCCAAAAGGATGGTTTTTTCGCGGCGCTCACGGTGGAAGTGGTTTGCCTTTGGTCTCGGGAGCAAATGGCAGAATCAACAGTCCGACGATATAAATCGCGGCCACGGCGCTGGCGGCACGGCCGAAACTGCCCAGCACCGTGACCAGATAGCCGGTCACAAACGGACCGGCGGAGGCCAGCACCCGGCCGGCGTTGAAACAAAAACCGGCGCCGGTCGCACGAATTCGTGTAGGATACAATTCCGGCAGGTAGATCGGGAAGCCACTGAAAATGCCGTTGTTGAAAAAGCCCAGCAGCGGCAACAGCAGCAACACCCGGGCGTAGGTCCGCGGTGTCAGAAACGTGATCGGCAGCAACACCAGGCTGCCAAGACACATCAGGGCAAAGACCCACCGTCGGCCCACGCGATCGGCCAGCGGACCGAAACTGAGATAACCGGCCAGCGCCCCGACATTCAGCAGCATGGTGGCGTAGCTGACGCGGCTCGCGAGTTCGGGTGCGTTCATGCCTTGCAAGTCCGGCAAAGCGCGGATGAGTGTCGGCGTCCAGTTCGTCGCGCCCCACAAACCGAACACAGCCACAAACGCCAGCCCAGAGCCGGCCACGGTGGAGCGCGCCAGCCCCGGTGCAAACAGCTCTGCCAGTCTTGCCGGATGCGCCCTGCCGGCTCGTTGTTCTTCGGCGCGTGCCTTGACCCATCGTTCCGGTTCCTTGACCCACAGGAAGACGAAGCACGCGACGACTGCCGGCGCAATGCCGGCGACGAAGATGGGCCGCCAGCCGCAGTTGCGCAGAAGCAGGTTGAGAGCCGCCGCCAATAGAAATCCCGCCGCCCAGGCCGATTGCAGCAAGCCCGCCGCCCGGGTTCGCCTGTTCTCCGGCCACACCTCCGCCACCAGCGCCGCGCCCGCTGCCCATTCGCCTCCGATGCCGAGCGCCGTAATGAACCGGAACAACGCCAGTTGCCACCAAGTTTGGGACAGCGCCGCCATGCCGGTGAACACGGCGTAAATCAGAATGGTGCAAACCAGCGCCTTGGTCCGTCCGAAATGGTCCGCCAAAACGCCAAACACGACTCCGCCGATGGCCCAGCCAATCAGAAAAATTGAGAAAATGATTCCGCCATACCAGCCGATGACGTCGCTGGTGACCGGACCACCGTCAGGCGAGCGCAAGAGGTCGTGCAGCGCCGGTTGCAGGACCAGCGCGTAAATCGTCGAGTCCATCGAGTCGAACACCCAGCCCAGCCACGCGACAAACAGCACCAGCCATTGGTAGGGCGTGACCCCTTGACGCCAGGAATCAGGTTTCACGGAAAAAATATAATCTGATTTTCAATAAAAAGAAGCTTTGGGTGGCAATGCAATTTGCGGTTTTGGGAGCGCGGAGCATTTTTCCGCAAACCGGAAACCTTGATTTGCACAGAGCGATGCTCCGCGCTCCGATCATACTGCATGGATGGAAAGGCCCTTCATTGACTCTGTCCCGTTGCCCTCCTACCTTCAGTTCGCATGTACGAACTTGTCGCGCCCTTCAAACCCGCCGGTGACCAGCCGCAAGCGATTGCGAAGCTGACCGACGGCATCCTGTCCGGCGCGCAACACCAGACGCTTCTTGGCGTCACCGGCTCCGGCAAAACCTTTGCCATCGCCAATGTCATCAAAAACGTGGACAAGCCCACGCTCGTCATTTCGCACAATAAAACGCTCGCGGCGCAGCTTTATGCCGAGTTCAAAGGGTTTTTCCCCAACAACGCCGTCGAATACTTCGTCAGCTACTTCGATTATTACCAGCCCGAAGCCTACATCCCGCGGACCGACACGTTCATCGAAAAGGATTCGAGCCGGAACGAGGAAATCGAACGAATGCGGCTTTCCACCATGAGCTCGCTCTTCGCGCGCCGCGACGTGGTGGTCGTCGCCAGTGTTTCCTGCATTTACGGCATCGGCAGCAAGGAGGATTACGAGGCGATGGTCATTCCCATCCGCGTCGGCGGCGAAATTTCGCGCGAGCAATTCCTCACGCGCCTCGTGGATTTGCAATACGACCGGAATGACATCGCGTTCGAGCGCGGCGATTTCCGCGTGCGCGGCGACACGGTGGAAGTCCGCCCCGCCGGACGCGAAGACGCGCTGCGCGTGGAGTTTTTCGGCGAGCAAATCGAGCGGCTCACGCGTTTTGAGCCGTTGACCGGAAACAAAATTGAATTGCCCGACGCAGTCACCATCTTTCCGGGAAAACAATTCGTCACGACCGGCGACAAGATGAAGCGCGCCATCCTCGCCATCCGCGAAGAACTCGGCGAACGCATCGCGTGGTTTGAGAAACGCGGCAAATTGCTCGAGGCCCAGCGCATAAAACAGCGAACGGAATACGATTTGGAAATGATGGAGGAAATGGGCGTTTGCTCAGGGATCGAGAATTACTCTCGCCATATTGCCGGCCGCCCGCCCGGTTCGCGCCCGGCGACGGTGATTGATTTTTTTCCGAATGATTACCTGCTGGTAATAGACGAATCGCACGCCACCGTGCCGCAAATCGGGGCGATGTATGAAGGCGACCGCTCGCGCAAGACGGTGCTGGTCGAGTACGGTTTCCGCCTGCCAAGCGCGCTGGACAATCGTCCGCTGAAGTTTACCGAATTTCAGTCAATGCAAGGCCAGACGATTTACGCCAGCGCGACTCCGGCGCAGCGGGAACTGGAATGGTCGGCGCAAAGCGCCGGAGCGCCGGTCTCCGACCCGGCGAGTTTCAAGATCGCACCTCAACACGCCGGGTCGGAGACCGGCGCTCCGCCTGGCGTCGTGGAACTCGTCGTGCGCCCGACCGGGCTGATTGACCCGAAAGTCACGCTCAAGCCGCTCAAGGGCCAGATTGACGATCTCATCGAGGAATGCCGGAAACGCGCCGACGCCAAAGAGCGCGTGCTCGTCACCACGCTTACCAAACGCACTGCCGAGGAGCTGACCGATTACCTGCGCGGCATCGGCGTCAACGTCCAGTATCTCCACAGCGAAATTGACGCCATCGAGCGAGTCGAGATTTTGCGGTCGCTGCGCAAGGGCGAATTCGACGTGCTCGTCGGCATCAATTTGCTCCGCGAAGGGCTGGATTTGCCGGAAGTTTCACTGGTGGCGATTCTCGACGCCGACAAGGAAGGATTTCTGCGCAGCGAGACGAGTTTGATTCAGACCGCCGGCCGCGCCGCGCGGCATCTCAACGGCGAAGTGATTCTCTATGCTGACGTAATGACGCAAAGCATTCAGAAATTTCTGGCCGTCACCGAATACCGCCGCAAAAAGCAAATCGCCTACAATCAGGAGCACAACATCACGCCGCGCAGCGTCAGCCGCGCCGTCGAAGAAAGCCTCGCGACGTATGAAACAAATCGCAACGAAGCCAATGCGGTGTTGAAGGACGCTGGCATGGACGTGGACCTGAGCGAAACCATGAGCGAACTGGAGAGTGAAATGCTGGAGGCCGCCGAAAAGTTGCAATTTGAAAAAGCCGCCCTGCTCCGCGACCAGATCAAAGATTTGAAACGGATGATTGACGGCGGCAAACCGGAGGAAAAACCGGGACCGGTTGGTTATCGCAAGAAACGCAACCCGCGCCAGGTTCCTCGATAGAGCTGTTGCGCCTGAAAAATCACGCACCCGACCTTACGCCATGACAACAGCAGAAATAATCGGTCTGAGTCTGGCCTTGCTGGTAATGCTGGCGGGGTTGATTGGCAGCCTTGTGCCGGGAGTTCCCGGCACGCCGTTGGTGCTGGCGGCGGCGGTCGGTCACCGGCTCTGTTTCGGCCCGGCCAGCGTCAGCAATCTCGTGTTGATCATCCTGGCGGCCCTCACGCTGGCTGCCTTGCTGTTTGATTTTCTGGCCGGGCTGTTCGGGGCAAATAAATTTGGCGCGACCTGGCGCGGGGCGGCGGGTGCGGTGCTCGGTGGCATCGTCGGACTTTTCTTCGGCCTGGCGGGAATCATTCTCGGTCCCTTCCTCGGCGCTACGCTGCTGGAATTGAGCGGCGGCCGGGAACTGGGAAAAGCGTCTAGGGCCGGCTTGGGCGCGACGCTGGGTCTGTTCGTCGGAATCGTCGGCAAATTTTCCGTCAGCGTCGTGATGATTCTTCTTTTCACCACCAATGTCATTCTTCGCTCGACGAATTGACGCCGCGGCCAAATCAAGGAACTCAAACGCGCGATGCACGGCTCGCAGCCGGGGGAAGGAAACCAAGCCTGCACCCGCCGAAAGCGTCGGCTACGCCAAACGCCGGAAGTGCGCCAGCCATTGAGCCACGGACTTTTCCGCGGCCTTTCCCATCCGATTTCGAAATGGCGCTTGCTCCGGTTTGCCTCACGACTAGAATCACCAGCATGAAACGCTTTGTTTCCACCCTGTTCGTCGTCATGGCAGCGTTCTGCCGCGCATCGGCGGCCGAAACTTTTCCCGCCCTGCCGCCCGGCTCAACCGCGCCGGACTTCAATCTGCCCGGTGTGGACGGGCGGAATTGGGCCTTGAAGGATTTTGCGGACGCCAAAATCCTGGCCGTCGTCTTCACTTGCAACCATTGTCCGACGGCGCAGTATTACGAGGAACGCATCAAACAAATTGTGACGGATTACAAGGACAAGGGCGTGGCCGTGGTGGCCATCATGCCCAACGATCCCAAAGCCGTCCGGCTCGATGAATTGGGCTGGACGGACGTGGGCGATTCGTTCGACGAAATGAAAATTCGTGCCGGGGACCACCAGTTCAATTTTCCCTACCTTTACGACGGCGACACTGAATCCGTCGCGCACGCCTACGGCCCGGCGGCCACGCCGCACGTGTTTGTCTTCGACGCGGCGCGCAAACTGCGTTACGCGGGGGCCATTGACGATTCCGAACGCATTCAACACGTGACCCGGCATTATCTGCGTGACGCGCTTGACGCGTTGCTGGCCGGCAAGGAACCGCCCGTGGGCCAGACCAAGGTCGTCGGCTGCTCCATCAAATGGTCCGGCAAGGAAGCCTCGACGCAAGCTTACCTGAACCAACTGGCGGCGGAGCCGGTGTCGGTCTCACCGGCAGACACCAATACCCTGCGATCCTTGCGCCAGAACGATTCCGGCAAATTCCGGGTGGTGAATTTCTGGGCGACGTGGTGCGCGCCCTGCGTGGCGGAATTCTCCGAATTCGTCACCATCAACCGGATGTATCGCCATCGCAGTTTCGAATTGGTGACCGTTTCCATGAACGAGCCGGACGAAGAGAAGTCCGTGCTGGAATTCCTGAAAAAGCAGCAGGCCTCGACCCGCAATTTTATTTTCGCCTCCACGGACCGCACTGCACTCATCAACGCCTTTGACCCGGATTGGCCGGGTGCGGTGCCCTACACGGTGCTCATCAGCCCGGACGGCAATATTCTCTATCGCGAAACCGGCAGTATTGATCCCCTGGCGCTCAAACGGGCCATCCAGAAGGCGATGAACGAACGGAAGCCGTGGTAACTCCGGCCGGCGGCTGGACTTTCCTGAAATCGCATGAGAGATTGCGGCGTCTCTTATGTTCGAAGCCAGCGATCCATATCAGGCCGTCGCCGCGCTCGGCATCGCGTTTTTGCTCCTTGCCGGCTTGTGGGGGCTGATTGTCTGGGTCCGCGAAGCGCCGACCACAGCAGATCCGTGGGATGCCGGGGTGGGGCAACAATTATCCGAGCCGGATGCGGTGGAGGTATGTTCCCGGTGTTTGACCGAACAACCTTCCACGGCGTGGTTTTGCAATCATTGCGGAAAGGCCGTTGGTCCCTACAACAATCTGATGCCTTTCCTGAACGTATTCTCCGAAGGCGAGGTGTTGCGAAATGGCACCACCGGCCGATTTCGAAACCGGCCGCTCATTTTGATCGGTTACCTGCTTATTACCCTTGGTATCAACCCCTTCTTCGCGCCGATCTACTGGTTCGTTCTCTTGTCCAATCTGAAACGCCCGCCGGCCAAACAGGAATCCGCCGAAAATCAAAATGCTGTCCAGTAAACCGGTTCGCGAAGCAACGCGCTCAGACCCGGCATGCGAGGCGAGTCCCGACAGCCGCAACTACGCCAAGAGAAACGGTCCCGACGGTTGAATCCGAACTCCGAAATTGATGGGGAGCGCACTCGCCCCGAGTGCGGTTTTCCGCGCCCTCGCGGAAAACATCGGACGCAGCGAAATCTCCCGAACTCCGGTGTCCTTCACGCGTGGAAGAGGCTGGACGCGAGGCGCGTCCAGCCACACCCGATCCGTCTGCGCTTCGCTTCGACGCGACCGCGCCGAAGCCGGAGGCGAAGGCGGGGGCGGGTGTGCTCCCCAACTTCGGTTTTCGGGTTGAATCAAATTCCACTCGCTTGCGCCAGGCTGATTCCGGGCGCCATCTGGCCATATATTATCAATTCTTTACCATCGCTTCACCATCGCTTCACAAGTAATTGACAACTTCTGCATTAGCAGTTAAGGTCATGCCTGAAGGAGGTCGTGATCGCAATGAGAAAATTCAACATCGCCTTGGAGGTCGAATGCGCCGTGCGTCCGGAGATTCATATGCTTGACTTTCCATACCACCAAACTCCTGTCTCCGCCTGCACTCGGGCGCGGCTTGCCCCGCTCGATCGGGCCGCCAGCGGCTGCGGCGAAGGTTCGGGGCCAGGGTTCAGAAGCGCACTGCGATTGGCGTTATGCCTCCTGGCCGTTGTTTCGGCGCCTTGTGCCTTTTCCGCCCAGGGCACTTACACAAACTCCGCCATCTTGAACGTCGCCCTGAGCGGCACCAACCTCGCCATCAGCTACTCCCTGACGACCACCCAAGGCTACGTGACCCTCCTCTCGGCCGACCGCCTGGACGCGCTCGCCACCAGCCCGCAAGCTCTGAACTACACCAACGTCCCGCCCTCACGGCAGGGCCAGTTTCTGGTGCCGGTCATCCGCTCTGCCGCCACGAAGTATTACCGGCTACTCTGCGAGCAATGGCCCTCATACTACCTTAACTATCCGGATTTGAGTGACATCATTCCGCCGGGGCAGATCTCGATTGTCGGAACGGGAACCAACCGGCAATTTCAATACACCCACGACACTTACAATGGCGGAGCCGGTCCTCTCGAGATTCAGCCCGTGTACAACACCAACTCCGGAAACTATCAGGGTTATCAGCACGTTTACTTCCTCCATTCAGGCACGTGGACGCTGGCGAAAACCATTCCCGTGGCCGGCGCGTTCGTCTTTGACGTGGCTCACGGACATTTCCACTTCCCGTTTGCGAGCTACGGTCTCTACGCGGCGAATCCCGACGGCAGCATCGGCGCCCTCGTGGCGATCAGTCCGAAGGTCGGGTTCTGCATCGGTGACTCGTATCTCTATAACTCCAAGCTTCCGAACGCCGGCGTGTTTGGCAACCTGGGCGCCTGCACGGATCCGACGTCGCTGCGCGGATTGTCAATCGGCTGTGTGGATGAGTACGATCAGACCGACGAAGGTCAGTCCATACCGGTCCCCAATTTGACCAATGGCATCTACTGGTTGCGGTCAATCGTTGACCCGTTCAATTATCTCGCCGAGAGCAACGAGACCAACAACGAGACGGATACCAAGCTCTCGATCAGCGGCAATTCGGTGACGGTCCTGCTCACCACCAATGCGGCCCTGACGCCGCCGCCCGGCATCACCCTGACCTCGCCCAGCACTACCAACTTGTCCGGCACCGTGCAACTCACGGCGAGCACGCCCGTGACTGGCGGGGGCGGCGTGCAATTCCTGCTGGATGGGCTTCCGTTCGGCAATGCCGTCTCCAACGCGCCATACAACCTGCCGTGGGACACCACTGCCGTGCTGAACGGGTCCCACTGGCTTGCCGCCCAGACTTCGGATTCAACAGGCCATTATGGCACCTCTCCGGTCATGCTGGTGACGGTCACCAATCATTCCACGATGCCACCGGTCGTGGAGGTGACCGACCCGGATTCCAACTCAACGGTATCCGCGGTCATCACCGTCGGCGCGACTGCAGCGGCCCAAGTTGGAATCCCCACCGTGCAATTCTACGTGGATAACACGGCGCTGGGATCGCCGATCACGGCCCCGCCATTCATGACGACCTGGAACACGGAAGCGGCGACGGCCGGCTCCCATGTTATCACAGCCACAGCAGTTGATCTAGACGGCCTCAGCAATAGCTCGGCGCCGGTATCGGTGACCGTGGATAACTCCAATCCTCCCAATCGGGTTGGAATTGACGTGACGACGTTTCAGGACGGCACCGACGTGTTGCAGACGCCGGTGTTCTCCACCACCACGACGACGGACCTGTTGGTGGCGTTTGTCGCGTATGACGGTCCGTCCACGGCGCCGCAAACGGCGACGGTGAGCGGTGGTGGGGTGAATTGGCTGCTGGCCAAGCGCAGCAACGCGCAGCACGGCACGTCGGAGATCTGGGTGGCAAAGGCCACGGACTTTCTATCCTCGGTGTCCATATTGTCGCAGCCGGGAGCGGCCGGCTACGCAGGATCGTTGACGGTAATCGCGTTCACCAACGCCGCCGGTCCCGGAGTTGTGGGCCAGGCCAGTGCCGCGTCGGGAGCGCCCGACATCTTCCTGCCCGGCGTGCTGGCGGGCAACTGGGTCTTCGCCGTCGGCAATGACTGGGACAAGGCCACCGCCCGGACGCCGGTGAGCGGACAAGTGCTCGTTCATCAATGGCTTTACAAGACGACCGGAGACACTTTTTGGGTCCAATCAACGACGGCGCCGTCCACTGCTGACGCGCTGGTGGATATTCACGACAGCGCCCCGACCGCCGACCGATGGAATTACTGCGCCGTCGAGGTCGTCGCGACGCGGCAGTGAGCGTGGCCGTTCCCGCAGCCGAAACGGGTTTGATTCAGACTCCCGAATGCGCGGCGCTGGATTTCATTTCGCCGGGTTCGCCCCTTTGACGCGCATTTGCATCGAATACAACGACTTGCTCGCGGTGATGAAAAGTGTTTTACGATCCTTGCCGCCGAAGCAGACGTTCGCGGACCATGATTCGGGCACGTCAATGTGCTCAATTTGTTTTCCGGTTTTGTCGAAAACGGTCACGCCGCGGCCGGAAATATAAATGTCGCCTTCATCATCAATTGTCATGCCGTCCGAACCTTTCGGGCAAAACAACGTTTTGTTCGTCAACGAACCATCGGGCAAAATGTCATAACGCCAGGTTTGATCCGCCCCGATGTCGGCGACAAAAAGTGACTTTCCGTCCGGCGTGCCGGTGATACCGTTGGGCTTTTTGAGGTCATCGGTCACCCGCGTCAAATTCTTCCGGTCAGGCGAAAGACAATAAACCTCTTCGTTGGTGAGCGCCATGGCGCCGTGGTCCCACCAATTGCGTTTGTAAAACGGGTCGGTGACATACATTGCGCCGTTGGGCGCGACCCACACGTCATTCGGACCGTTGAGATATTTGCCCTGGTAATCTTTTACGAGCACTGTCACTTTCTTATCGGGCGCGATGGACCAAAGTTCGTTGTGCTCGTCGGCGCAGGCGATCAAACTGCCATTCGCATCGAAACACATTCCATTGGCGCGGCCGGACGGTTGCATGAACGTGGAAAGCTTTCCGTCCACGCTCCATTCCAGGATGCGATTGTTTGGCTGGTCCACGAAGAATAGATCCCCGTTTTTGTCGCAGGTGGGACCTTCGGTGAACGCGAAATCGCCGGCGAGTTTTTGAAGTTTCGCGCCGGGCGCGATGACGCTTTCCGCGCGAAGAAACGGAGCCGCGGCCAAAGCCGCCAGCAGCAACAAAGCGGATTTCATAGGCATGCAACAGGTTGCAACGGTTGGAGCCGGTAATCCATCAAAAAACGCTCCTTGTTTTCGCTGCTGACCTGGCGCATTTTGAAGCACGCGGATTTTTGCGCGCCCATGCAACCCGGAACCAGGCGACTCCTGCGCTTTCTGCAGAGCTGGCTCATCAACACCCTCGCGGTGCTGGTGGCGGTGGCGTTGCTGCACGGCCACGTCACCTACCAACGCTGGAGCGATTTGTTTATTGCCTCCCTGTTGCTGGGTATCCTGAACGCGTTCGTCCGCCCCATTTTATTGCTGCTCGCGCTCCCGCTGCTGATTTTCACGCTCGGCCTTTTCACGCTCGTCATCAACGCCCTGCTGCTTTGCTTCGTCGGCGTGCTCATGGGGCCGCACTTTCAGGTGGACAGCTTCGGGTTCGCCTTTCTCGGCGCGCTCATCATCAGCATTGTCTCCATTGCGTTGAACATCCTGACCGGCGCCGGGAACACGCGCCTTACCCTTCAACGCCGTCATCCGCCGCCGCCCAAAACCCCCGATGGTGACAATGGTCCAGTCATTGATGTGTAAAATAATTCGTAGCAGCCACGGTAACCCAGCCCCGTTTATTTCCGCTTTTTAAGCCAGCGCCTCCCTGTGTCAGCTGCCAACGTTTAATCGATACGCTGCGCGAAACGTTTTGATCCCCCGCCCGCGAAATTCGTTTTCAAAATCCGTGGACAATTCTGCAAGTTCAATCGGCGTTTCAATCTCCTTGAAATTTTTGTCCGCGTTGAAAACTTCAGTTATCTGTTTGAAATAATCCTGGTCGTCCGTCCGCAGATAAACCACGCCGTCCGGCCTGAGCGCGGCGCGGGCGATTTCGGGAAACCGTTCGTTGACGAGCCGGTTTTTGTGGTGTCTTTTCTTCGGCCACGGGTCGGGAAAATAAACATGCAGCGCGGAGACCGAGTGCGGTGGCAGCAGATATTCCAGAAAATACGACGACTCGATGCGCACGCCGCGCAGGTTAGTCAGCCCGGCGCGGCGGCCTTTGCGGTCCAATTTGCGTAGGCGGCCCAATAAACGTTCGACACCGACAAAATTACTCTCTGGATGCCGCTTCGCGTAATCCACGACGAATGACGCATCGCCGCAGCCCAGTTCTACTTGCAGCGGCTGCGGTCTGGGAAAAATCCGCGTCAAGTCCAGCCGCTCGACGGGGGAATGGAGTTCGACAATGAGATGGTTTTGATTTTCCATTCCGCAATCCACAATCGGAAATCCGAAATTCGAAAAGGGGGTCGGGGCGGTGAGATTCGAACTTGCTCAGCCGCTCTTGAATCTTCCCCAGAAAACTCAAGATATTCAATAAAATCAATGGTTTGGATACTTATACGAAATGTTTTGAAATGTGGCAAGATGAAACAAGAACCCATTTTAGCGTCGTTAAGAATTGTTAAGAAATTCTGCAATGAACTGGTTCCGTGGTATCCGAATCTGCGCATCCAGGCGGGTCAGGTGTTGGCTGTTGGATGCATCGTCGCGGAAGGCGGGGCGATCTTGATTCCCTCATTCGCTTGTCTTCAGGGCCAGCCGGTTTTCGTCCGAAAATCATTCCAGCTGGAAGCTGGCCGGAGCGAACGCGCCGATATCGAAGGAGAACGAGTCGTCCGTGATTTTCACCGCGCCGCCCGCCGGTTCGCTGCGCAGGTTAACCGGAACAGCGCGGCCAGCGTGAAATTTGGCGGGAAGTGTCACCGTCAACGAACCGGAATTCCCTGCCAGTTCCCAGGCTCGCAGAAGCGTTCGGTGACTGTAAGGATCGGGGCCGAAATTCGTCACCAACACACCGCGGCGCGACAGTTTCAGTCCGGTTTTCGCCACGGGCAATTTCCCGCGCGGGCCGTTGCCGTAGGCCGCCACCAGCGGTGTACGCGCTTCCCAGGCCGGCGTGATCAGATTTTTCGCCGTGTTGTCGTCGCGAACCATCCAGAGGCGCACGCGGGATATCCACGAACCATCCTGCCAGAGCGGATAATTCGTGTCCCACTCGTTGTTGTAGAGATTCACGAAAACACGAGCACGCTTGGGTGTGTAACGCAACGAAAATTTCCAAAGCCCCGGTTCGTCGAGGCTGACCAGCGGTGAATCCAGCGGGCAAAGTCCGACGCCCCAGCCGTCGGGGCCGGTGATGGTCATGCCAGAATTCAGGCAGAGCAAATGCCGGTTGCCGCCGTCAATGATGTCTTTTGCCGGATCAATCAGCGAGCCGAGACGCGCCAGCTTGAACTGCGGCTGGTCAATCGCAAAAGGCAGGCAAAGCCAGCCGCCTTCCGGAATCGGGTCCGGCGTCTTGTCTTCAACCGCCCACTCCACGTCGAGATACGGCTGCGATTCGTAGAGCGTGTATTTGAGTGTGACTGACCTGGCGAGCGGCGCGGCGTCTGCCGAGTGGAGGACGATGGTCTTCGCCAGCGCGCTGACTTGCACCGAGACCGTCCAGTTCGTCAGCGTGAGTGCGGCGTAGGGTGACTGGTCTGGGGCAGGCATTCCCAGCTTGCCAAAATCGGCCCCAAGACCGCGCAACGGAACAGGCATTCCCGCCGCCCGCGACGCCCAACCGCGACAATATGACCTCAAGAAGTCGTCAACATTGGTGCTCGCAAACCGCTCATGCCGGTAGGAACCGAAGCTGCTTTCGTCCTTCGCGGCCACCAGTTCCCGTCCCGTTTTCAAATCAACCAGCGAAACCAGTCCGCCGCGCGCGACGTCCGCCTTGAGCCGGAAAAATTCATTTTCAATCACATCGGCACTGCTCGAAGCATTTTCTTTTGCGACCGCGCCGGCAACCGGCTGGAACGTCTTGTAGCCATCCGGTGGAACGTCGTCCGCCATAAACCGCAGCGTCCGTCCGTCAACCGCCGAAAGTTCCACGGTTCGTCCGCTGATCAAATCGCGAACGCCGACAAAGCCATCGCCGGGCAGTTGCACTTCAACTTCGCCGCTGCGCTCCCACGGCAGCGGATTGAAAACCACGATGCGCGGGCCGTCCGCATCCAGATTTTGCGCCAGCGACTGCATCCGTTCGGCCAGCGCGTTGGTGACGATGTTCGCGGTGGTGCGGATGTAGTCGCGTTTGTCCTCGAAGGATTTCAGGAAGCGGTCGTACTTGCACTCGGCAAGTTTCTTCTTCCACTCGTCGTCGTACCAGAAGCCGCCGGGCTGGCCGCCGTAATAGCCAAAGGTGTGTTCGCTGTAGAGGAGGCTGTTCTCATAAGCTTTCGCCAGCGGTTGTGCGAGCGGCGGGGGATTAACACCCGCTGCGCGCATTTCCGTGTCCAGCATCGCCACCGCGCCTTCCAGCGGGCGCACGTCCCAGGCCAGCCTGGTGGCAATGGGCATGGACTCCAAACCATGAATCCACGTATCCGGCATATCGCCGCGCACGACGGGGATGTTTTCATTTTTCTCCGCTGTGATGGCGTCGTAAAAATCTTCCAGCCGGCCGATTTTGATTTTGACACCGGGCAGTTCCTTCGCCGCCTGCTGCAGGATCATGTCCACCTTCGCCGCCGACGGCGGGCCGTGGTTGTCCATTTCCATGATCATGGCCAGCCAGGTGTGATACGGCCAGTTCTTCGGCGGCAGCAACTGGGTGCCGTATTGAGGCGAGTAGAACGTGAGCAAGCGCGACCCGTCCGGACCTTCCCACCAGAACAGATCCGGCAAGCGCATCGGAGCGCTGCCGCCATTGCAGCCGATATGCAGGAAGTTCACGCCGGAATGTTTCAACAGCGTCGGCAACACCCAGGTGTGCCCGGGAACATCCGTCATTTTCGCCGCCCGCGGCAGCGGTAGTCCGTTTTCCCGCGCCAGGTCGGCGGAGAATACCATTCCGCGCACCAAATCTTCCAGATCGAGCGACTCGGTTTGGAGAGTGAACGGCAGCGCGTGAACCGCGAGCCGCCCGTCCTTCATTGCGTGCAGGATTCTTTTCCGCCGCTCGGGCGTCTGGCCCGGCCACAACATCTCCTTCAACGGCCAGCCTGGAACGGTCCATACGAACTGCTGTTGCCGCGGCAGCGACCGCGTATGTTCAATCACCTTCATTACCTCATCCACGAACACCGTGCGGTAGCGCGTCAAAACGTTTGTAACCAGGTCGCTGTAGCCGATGTCGTAATGTGTCTTGAAGACGACGACAATTTCCTGAACCTGATTTTCGGCGCGCACCGGCAGAACCAGTGACGCCATTGAAAAAACGGCGAACCAGAGGTGTTTGACCGGGTTCACTTTTCTGTTTCTGTTCATAAGTTGGAAAACGCGCACGTTTGCCCGTGACTCAGCTCGTGCCGGGAAGTTTGCCAGGACAACCGAAAACAAAACCCAATAATCCCGACACCAGCACGGCCCCGGGTCATCCGATATTCCCCGGATGACATACGCCCCGCGACTATCGCAGGACATTCAGTCTCCAAGATCAATTCCTTACCAGCTTCACAGTTCCGTCAAGTCTTTTCCCGGCTCCACGACCGGATTCCTGACTCCGCGGAGCTGGTTTCCATCCTCGAACGCGTTCAGCACCGACGAAATTCCTCCGCCACTCCGCGTAAACCCGCGCGATGTGAATCGCGCCACTTCCCTGCGTTTGTCGGGCATTGTTCGCTCGATTCAGGCATTGATCAGGTCATTGACTGCCCTGAAGGAGACTTTCAATCGGAGCGTAGTCGTCGGTCAAGACCGGCGATCCGGTTGCGCTTGGCGGTGGTTCATTGATGAAGTTCCTCAATCGAAGATAGAATGTGGGCAGCGTCACCGTTCCAGAGCGTGTGAGAGCCGCCGCTTCACGCCGGACACGCGCTTCGTCGAAATGCTCCTTCGATTTGGTGCCGACGAGCACGACGTTCTGGCTTTCATTGGCGGGGAACATATAAACCTGCGGGAAAACCTCTTTCATCGTGCGGTAGAGCGCCCCGATGACATTGGCCCGGTAACCCTGAATCTGCCCGATGACATTGTAAGCGAGCACGCCGTTTGTGTTCAAATGCCCGTCCGCGATGGCGAAAAATTCTCTGGTCGTCAGGTGCGGCGGGAGGGACGACCCGTAACGCGTCGTCGTGTAGGCGTCCATGAGGATCGCATCGTAGGTGTTGGTCGCGCGCCGCAGATAAAGGCGGGCATCATTGGTGTGAATTTGAAGCATGGGCGTCTCGGTCACGTGAAAATATTTCCTCGCGACTGAAATCACGACCGGGTCGCTTTCGACGGTGTCCACCATAACATTTGTGTAGTAATGCTGGTAGGCGCGCTGGGTGCTGCCGCCGCCGAGGCCGGCCATGAGCACGCGATGGATGTTGGTGTTCCAAAGCCACGGCATCTGAAAATATTCGGTGTATTCGAAATGCCCCTTCAGCGGGTCTGCCAGTGACATTTTGGTTTCCCACGAGCCATTGAAACTGAGCCGCCGCAAGTCTCCCTCGTCAATCACCTGTATGTAATTATAGGCGGAGATGCGGTCAAAGATGACGGTCGCCTGGCAGGTGATGCAGCAAAGCATGGCGCAAAGCCAGACCGCCCTCTTCAGCGCAAAATTCAGGATGCCGCGCATTCGATTTTCACAAACTGCACAATATTTTCGAAATCGCCGGTCACTCGCCACAGCGCGCTTCCGAAACCGGTGGCGCGCAGTCATCCCGACCAACTTTGGGCGGGACAGGTCGTCTGCCTATCGCTTTGATCCTTTGAACCACACGTCCATCGCCACACTCAACCCGGCGAGCAGGATCATCAAAATCCCGACCGCACGAAAAATAGCCGTGACGGTCAGATAATCGATGAAAATGTAGCCCGAGACGAAAACGCCCGCAATGCTGCCGACGGTGCTGGCCGCGTAAATCAAACCGCTGATGGTTCCCACCTGTTCGAGTTGCCGGGCCGTGACCCGGATCATGAACGGGGTAAGAACTGCCAGGACAAAGCACGGCAGAAAAAACACGAGCATGCTCCCGATCGCCGGGTCCAGTTTCTGCCAGATCACAGGGATTTCCTGGCCTGCCGGATGGCGCATGACAATCGCATCGAGCAGCGGCGGGCTGAAGTTGGGAATAAAGATCGTGAAAAGTCCGGCCACGACCAGGGGAGCGGCCAGGAAGCCAACCCGCTGAAAACGGTCGGCCAGGCCGCCGCCGATGGCATAACCGAGAGCCAGGGCGACGAGGATCACGCCGATCTGACTGACCCAGACGTAGAACGACCCGCCGAAATCTTTGGCCAAATAACGCACGCCGATGATTTCAAGAACCATGACGGCAAATCCGCCCGAGAAAACGAGCACCGCCGCCGCAATTTTGACCATGGCACAGTTTAGACGTTCTTTGTCATTTGTGAACAACGAACCGCGCAAATTCTTCGCTGGATCCGGGATTTCAAGTTTCAAGGCGGGTCTATCGCGCAGACCGCGCGCTTGGCGCCAGAATGAGCGGATCCCCGGTCTGGCTGGGTTTGATGAATAGAAGGCGCATAAATCGCGGCATGTTGTTTCATTCATCCCGAAAACCGAAATTGGTACGGACGGCGCGCTGCGCCGTCACCGCGCCGTTCAGGCGCGGAACCGACCCGAGGCGCGCGTCCATCCTTGCACAATTCGTTCCGCCCGCTGGACGCGGGTGGGGACAGCGCAGCGCGCTCTCCCTACCACCATCTTCACGCGCCCAATCTCGGTTTTCGGGTTCATACCTGCCTGAGCTTGTCTGTCCATGACCTCAGCGCCTAATACCGCGAGCATGTGCAAAAACCCCGACATGTTGTGGCGAGGTTTACGCGGTTCGTGGTTTGACAGATACGGTTCAGATTACTTATAATTACGTATGGAATTGTGCAGATGAGCTTCATAGAAAAGAATCAGAACCACCGGTTCGGCTTCACGATGATTGAACTTTTGGTCGTCATCACCAGCATCGGCATTTTAGCCACGATGCTTTTGCCGGCCCTGGCGGGGACCAAAGCGAAGAGCCTCAACGCTTACTGCATGACCCAATTGCGGCAAGTCGGCGCCGGCATGGAGGTGTATGCCGCAGAGAATAATGATTATGTCATTACGGCGGGCAGGGCGGGCGCGGCGTTTAATCAAAGGGTCATAAATCCGCCGCAAGCGGCCTCGGCAGGGCTTGTTTTTTTAAATCTGACCACGAACCACGCCCCAAGCGTCTGGTGCTGTCCTTCCATCCCCGACTATGGCAACGACCTGCCTGTTTTTCAACTCAGTCAAAACCAATGGCTGATTGGCTATTCGTATTTTGGCGGCATTACCAATTGGATTAACAGCCAACGTCCCGGTGGCACCCTAGGTTACAGCCCGTTCAAATTGACCTTGGCCCACAGCACGTGGGTTCTGGCCGCGGACTGCATAAACAATTACATTAATGGCGGTGGCAATTATTTTGGTATCGGTAGTTTGGGCGGTGTTCCCCACCAGCGGCTGGGAGCCAAATACCCCGAC
>JBEKEJ010000033.1:0-17670 GCA_050013895.1 Verrucomicrobiota bacterium
CCTTGAGGTCGGCGCGCTCGGCCCACAATTTTTCGGCAAGTTCGCGGCCATTCATATTATCGGGCATCACAAGGTCGGTCAGCAGGAGCGCGATATCATCTTTGTGTCCGCGCCAAACTTCAACCGCTTCCCCGCCGGTGGCAGCCTGCAACACCTTGTAGCCGTGCTTCTCGAGAACGCGGGCGACAAGCTCGCGGACGGATTTTTCGTCCTCGACCAGCAGGATGGTCTCTGTGCCGCCGCGAATGGTGATCTGGGTCGTCGGTTTTTCCTCGGGGGGCCGGGGTTCGCACAGATAGGGAATGTAAATGCGAAACGTGCTGCCTTTGCCGAGGGCGCTTTCCAGCTCGATCCAGCCCTGGTGCTGTTTGACAATGCCGTAGACGGTGGCCAGGCCGAGGCCGGTGCCCTTGCCGACTTCCTTCGTGGTGAAGAACGGTTCGAAGATGCGCGGGAGATATTCGGGTGGAATGCCGCTGCCGGTGTCGGTTTTGCTGACGCAGACGAACCGGCCCACGCGCGCTTCGGGATGCCGCTGCACATGGGCTTCGTCCACGTCCACGATGGCAACGCGCACCGCGAGCTGGCCGCCGCGCGGCATGGCGTCGCGCGCGTTCACGGCCAGATTGAGCAGGACCTGCTCCATCATGCCGGCATCGGCCTCGACCGTCGCGGGCGACTGGCTGTAATTCAATTGCAGCGCCACGTCTTCGCCCAGCATCCGCGCCAGCATGTCGCTCATGTTGCCGATGACCCTGTTCATGTCCAAACGCCTGGGCTGGATGAGCTGGCGGCGGCTGAACGTGAGCAACTGCCGCGTCAGGCCGGCGGCGCGTTCGGCGGCCTGGCTGATTTGCTGGGCGGAGCCCGCCGCCGATTCGTCGAGATCGGACGCCAGGAGCAGCGAGGCATGGCCATGAATGACGGTGAGAATATTGTTGAAATCGTGGGCGACACCGCCGGCGAGCTGGCCGATGGCCTCCATCTTCTGCGACTGGCGCAGTTGTTCCTCCAGACGCCGCTGCGTCGTGACGTCGCGGAACAGGCTGAGCAACAGGAGCGGTTTGCCGGGCAATTCGACCAGCGAATCGGCAATCTCGAAAACGACTTCGCGCCCGTTGTGAAGCTTGTAGCTGTGTTCCCGTTTGCGCTCCCCGGCATCGTTGCTGAAACGTTCATGATTTCGCTCCAGCATTTTCTCCCGTTCTGCGGATTCGGCGTAAACCACGGTGTATGGTTTGCCTTCCAATTCGTTCTGGCCCAGCCCGACCAGTTTGCAGAACGCACTGTTGACCGCAACTATGACACCGTGTTCGTCAGTCAACCGCATTCCGTCGGCGGAGTTCTCCCACACGGACCGGAACAGGGCTTCGGAGCTGCGGAGGGCAGTGGCGGCGGCGTGGCGGTCGGTGACATCTCGCACGTGCAGCAGCAACGCGGGCTGGCCGGCGTATTCAACGCGGCTGGCGCGAACCTCCACCGGCACGACGCGCCCGTCGGCGCTCTCGCTCTTGCCTTCCACCCAGAATAATTCGCCGCTGGCCAGTTTTTGAAAATCGCGCCGGACCTCGTCGCGACGGGACGGAGGGATCAAATCATTCAGGGCGTTCCGCCCGACCAGCCCCTCCCGTTTGACGCCGTGCAACGTGCAGGCAGCCATGTTCACATCCAGCACGTTGCCATTCATGTCTTCCACCAAGATCGCGTCGGGCGAGTTTTCAAACAGATCGTGGAATTGCCGCTGGCTTTTGCGCAGGTCCTCTTCGGCGCGGAGGCGTTCCAGCGCGCCGCCGCATTGGTCGGCGAGGGTCTGGAGCGTTTCCAAATCGCGCTCCGTGTAGGTGCCGGCCAGGTGGTTTTGAATCAGCAGCACGCCGATGACACGCTCGCCCTTGCGAATGGGGGCGACCATGGTGGAGGCGGAATAATCCTTCTCCTGGGCGGGTGACAATTTTTCCGCGCCATTCTTCACGACCCGCCGGATGAGGGCATTGGCGGTTTTGGGCTGGGGCGACGAGGGGATTTCAACCCGCCGGTTTTCGACCGTGGTTATGTTCAGCAGCGAGAAAACCTCGTCGTGCTCGGCGGAATACAAATCAAGGGCAAAGTCGTCCCATTTGAACAACGCGTCGGCAGCCTCGCAGATAATCACCGCGGCCTCGGACGCCGTCGTGGCCGAACTGAGGCGGTGGCTGAGTTTGGAAAAAACCGCGTTGCGATGCTCCACGCGGCGGCGTTCGGTCACATCGGCAGCCATCGCCAGGGCGGCGAAACGGCTCCGGAAGGCAATCGGGCTCCAGATGAGCTCAACCTCAATGCGGCTCCCGTCCTTGCGACGATGGCAACAGACGTGGCTGTGATCGGCAGCGTTCAAAGCGACACCCTTGGGAGTATCGTCCTCCTGCGGCGACTGTATGTCCGCGACCGACATCGCCAGAAATTCCTCGCGCGAATAACCGTAGTGCATGGTCGCCGCCTCGTTGACTTCCAGGAACGCCAGCGTTTCCAGATCAAAAACCCACATCGGGTTGGGATTGCCTTGAAAGAGCAGGCGGTATTGTTGTTCGCTGCTGCGCACGTCCTCCTCCGCCCGCCAACGGTCCGTCACGTCGCGGGCATTGATCACGATGCCCGCCATTTCCGGGTCCTGCAGGCGGTTGCGGCCGACGGTTTCCAGTTGCCGCCACTCGCCGTCCCGCTTTCGGTAGCGGAACTGGACTTTGATGGTGCGTTCCGGATCATCCAGCGCGAGTTGAAATGCCTCCGATGCGCGCGGCAAATCCTCGGCATGCACGTAGGCGAAGGCATTTTGCCCGCGCACTTCCTCCGGCGTATAGCCCAGGACATGTTGGATGGAAGGGCTGACGTAGAGAAAGTTGCCGTTCCGGCTTAAAATGCAAAGAACATCAAGCGAATTTTCCGTGAGCGTGCGGAAATATTTTTCGCGCCGGACCAGTTCGATCTCCGCATTCCGCCGCTTGCCGCGCTCCTCGGCTTCCTCCACGGCGCGGCGAATGGCTGATGCCAGCCGCTCCGGCTGTTGTTTGAGCAGATAATCCGTCGCGCCGGCCTTCAAACTTTCGATCGCCGCCTGCTCACCGATCGTGCCGGAGATGAGAATGAACGGCATGTGCGGACATTTCCGCTTCACGATGGCCAGCGCATCCAGCCCGGTGAACGATGGCAGATGAAAATCCGAGAGAATGATGTCGAACGTTTCGGCATCCAGGGCCGCCTCCAGCGCCTCGCGCGTCGTTACCTGTTTCACCTCTCCGTCCAGATTATCCTGCTCAATCAAGGAACGGACCAACTCGGCAAAATCCGGTTCGTCTTCCAGATGGAGGATGTGGAGCCGCTTGTTCATCGTTTCCCACTGTCGCACTTTTGAATCATCCACCCAAAAGCAGCACTCGCAGTGCCAGTAATGCCTCCAAAGATGCCTGTCTTTTCAGGCTCAATAGCCTTGAAACGAGCGGCTTTCGCCGTTGACATTGGCCCGGATTTGACTATGGTTCGGGGCTTTAATCGAAACGAATATGCCGAACACCACCTCCGCCGAACGCCGGATGCGCAACAGTCAGCGCAAGCACCTGCACAACCTCAGCATCAAATCGCGCCTGCGCCGCCTGGAAAAGAATTACCGCGGGCTGCTGGCCTCGGGCAAAAAGGGCGAAGCCGCCAAACTGCTGCCCGGCGTCAACTCGGCCTTCGACAAGGCGGTCAAGTCCGGCGTGGTGCATCGTTCCGCCGCCAACCGCAAGAAATCCCGATTGTCCGTGGCGCTCAACCGCGTCCACCCTCCGCAGTAGCCGTGCTACGGAGGATGGGCCGCGTAAACCGTTTCGATTTCCACAACCCCATCTTCGCCAGCCGGAACGCGAGCGCCGTGCCCAGGCACCCGAAGCCGTATTTCAAGCTTCGGCGGAAATTGATCGAAGACGCCTCGGGGAAATACTTCGTCGGGCAGCTCACCTCGCCAATCGTGAATCCGTGCCAGACAATTTGCGCAAGCATCTGGTTGTCGAAGACAAAGTCATCGGAGTTTTCGGCCAATTGAAGCGTCTCCAGAATCTCCCGTGAGAACGCCCGGTAGCCGGTGTGATATTCCGAAAGCTTCGCGCCGAATAAAATATTCTCGGTGAGGGTCAGAAGGCGGTTCGAGGCGTATTTCCAAAATGGCATCCCGCCCCGCAGCGCGTAGCCGCCCAAGATGCGGCTGCCCAGCACGCAAGGATGCAGGCCGTTGGCGATGATCGAGGCCATCGCCGGAATCAGCCTGGGCGTGTATTGATAATCCGGGTGCAACATGATGACGATGTCCGCGCCTATCCCGAGCGCGAGCCGGTAACACGTCTTTTGATTGCCGCCATAGCCCGTGTTTTCCTTGTGCACGTAAACCTGCATCCCCTCGAGCGAGCGCGCCACGGCCACCGTGTCGTCGCGGCTGCGGTCGTCCACGAGAATGATTTCGTCCACGATGCCCTGTTCGCGCACCTCGTCGTATGTCTGGCGCAGCGTTTTGGCCGCGTTATACGCCGGCATCACCACGACAATTTTTTTCCCGCGATACATTTCGGCTTCCGGATTACCGCCCCGCATCCTGCCCGAAGCGCACACAACCTTGAAGCAAAATCAGCATTTATTCAATTAAACCGCGGATGGACATGATAGACACGGATGAAAACGAGGCAAAAAGGCATCCTCAGTGAGGTTTACCGGGGCCCGCCGTCGCCAAAACCATGGGGGGGGCAAGCAGCATTGAACGCGGGTGTGTCAATAGTGAGGACCCGTTTACGGCGGTGGCGGGAGAGCAACGCGGCGGTGGCGCGGTGTCAGGCCACATGGTTGTCCTAATTTGAAATTCGGAGCGCGAGTTGTCCCGACTCGCAGCCGGCTCTTACGGGCAGGACCATTCAAATCCCGGGTGGCTTGCTTTGCTTTCAGGCGCGCTGCGGTTTTGGACAAATCGCCCTCCGTCAAATCACGATACTACCAGTCTCCATTCATACAAACTGCCGCCGTCCTGTGGCGCTGGCCTGCTTCCGTCCTGCCCGTATTGCTAAAAGCGAGCAGCCAAATATTGCAAAGGCCAGGCCAAAAACCCGCTTGCCTCGCTGTTGCCGTTGGCCTACGTTATGGCGCTGTGAAGAAACAGGCTTCGGGATTCAAAGTTATCGAAGGCATCTGCGCCGGACCGGCGGTTTGCCCGTTGAGCCGGGTCAAGGCCGGCACCACCGTTTGCATCAAGGAGCTGGCCGCGGCGCCGGAAGTGCGCGACCGTTTGCGCGAGCTTGGCCTCCGCGAGGAACAACGCGTCAAACTGTTGAGCAGTCAAGCCAGCGTCATCTGCCAGGTTTGCAACGCCCGCCTCGCCCTGAGCGAAAAACTGGCCAGGACAATTCTGGTCGAGCCGTTGCCCTCCCCCGCCGCCGCTTGAAATTTTTTATGGTTGCCGCTCCCCAGCCGCTCAGTTCGGTTGCCGTGGGCACGACGGCGACCGTCGCAGAAATCAAACTCCCGCCTGAAAGCCGCCCGCGCTTGATGGAAATGGGTTTGCTCGTCGGCACCACGGTCGAACTCGTCCGCTTCGCCCCGCTCGGCGATCCGGTTGAAATCAAAGTCCGCGGCTACAATCTCACGTTGCGCAAGCATGAGGCGGAACAGATTCTGGTCAAAGTGGCGGGTGACAAGTGACGGGTGACAAAGACTCACCGCGAACCCGTCAGGCAAACATGGATTCATCCGAGTCAACTCCGCGCAAAGGGGATACGGCGCCCCCACCGCCGGAAACCGGCCGGGAACTGGTCGCTTCACGTCGCTGGTCACCTGTCACCCGTCATCCGCTGGTCGTCCTGACGGGCAATCCGAATTCCGGCAAAACGACCCTGTTCAACGCGCTGACGGGCCTCCGCGCAAAGGTTGGCAATTACGCCGGCGTGACCGTCGAGCGCAAGGAAGGCCGCTTGCTCGGCGCCCCGGCCATGCTGGAGATCCGCATTCTCGATTTGCCCGGCACGTATAGCCTCAGTCCCAATTCGCTCGACGAGCAGGTTTCGCGAGACGTGCTGCTCAATCGCCTGCCCGAACTGCCGCCGCCGGATTTGATCGTGGTGGTGGTGGACGCCTCGAACCTGCAACGAAACCTTTATTACACCACGCAGGTGGTCGAGCTGGGCCATCCGACCATCATCGCGTTGAACATGGTGGATGTGGCCAGAAACAACGGGCATCGCATTGACGAACAGAAACTCTCCGAGGCGCTCGGCGTGCCCGTCGTGCCGATTGTCGCCAGCACTGGCGCGGGCGTGCCGGAGTTGCGCGCGAAGATCATCGCGATGCTTCAAAGCGAAGCTGAAATAAAACCGAAGTTGTTCTGCCAGTTGCCCGGATTGTTCCGGATCGAAGCGACCGGGCTGGCGGATTTGCTGGCGGAATCCTTCAAGGAACGGCGGTTGCAGGCCACCGCGGAGGCGTTGCTGTTGCTCAGCAACGAAAAGGCGCTGGCCTCGAGCCGGGAACACTATCCGCAAAAAATCCAGGACGCCGTGGCGGCCGCGCGCAAGCGGCTGGAAGGGCACCGGATTGACTGGCGTGGCGCGCCGATCGAATGGCGTTACGCGCGGATTGCGGAAATCCAGCAGGCCGCCACCGCCGAACTCGCGCCGCCGGGCGAGACGTTGAGCGACAAGATGGACCGGGTGCTCACGCACAAGATCTGGGGCACGCTGATTTTCATCGCGTTGATGACGCTGATGTTCCAGAGCATTTTCACCTTTGCCAAAATCCCGATGGACGCCCTGCAGTTTATCGTCGATTGGGCGGGCACCATGGTCGGAAGACTGATTCCGCCCGGCGATTTGAACGATTTGCTGGTCAACGGCGTCATCGCCGGCGTCGGCGCGGTGATCGTTTTTTTACCTCAGATCCTGCTGCTGTTCCTGTTCATCGGCTTTCTGGAAGACACCGGTTACATGGCGCGCGCGGCGTTTTTGATGGACCGGCTGATGAGCAAGGTGGGGCTGCACGGCAAAAGTTTCATTCCGATGCTGAGTTCGTATGCGTGCGCGATTCCCGGCATCATGGCCACGCGCACGATCGAAACGCCGAAGGACCGGCTGGTAACGATTCTGGTCGCGCCGCTGATGAGCTGTTCGGCGCGGCTACCGGTCTATACACTGCTGATTGCGGCGTGCATCCCGGACCTCAAAATTCTCGGATTCCTCAAATTGCAGGGGCTGACGATGCTGACGATGTATCTGCTCGGCACGATCGTGGCGCTGCTGATGGCGTGGCTGTTCAAAAAGACGCTGCTCAAGGGTGAAACCCCCATGCTCATCATGGAATTGCCGCCCTACAAACGGCCGCTGTTGCGCGTCGTGATGCGGCACATGTGGGACCGCTCGAAACTCTTTGTGAAGCGCGCGGGCACGGTGATTTTGGGCGTGAACATTTTGCTGTGGTGTCTGGCGACCTATCCGAAGAACGGAAACGGAGCGTTGGCGTATCGGAGTGATGGGGCAATGGCACAGACCTCAACCCTCCAACCCTCCGGCACTCCAACACTCCGCTCTCCGGCAGAACTCGCCGGCGAACGATTGCGCAACAGTTTTGCCGGGAAAATGGGGCGTGCGATTGAACCGGTCATCGCTCCGCTGGGCTTCGACTGGAAGATGGGCATTGGCATCATTTCGTCGTTTGCGGCGCGCGAAGTTTTCGTGAGCACGATGTCCACGGTCTATAACGTCGGCAGCGGCAACGAGTCCGAGTCGGGCAAAAAGGCGCTGGTGCAAACGTTGCGGGCACAAACGCGGCCGGACGGCTCACCGCTCTACACGCCGTTGCTGGCGATCTCGCTGATGGTGTTTTACGTCTTCGCGCTGCAATGCGCCAGCACGGTGGCGGTGGTGCGGCGCGAGACGAACTCGTGGAGATGGCCGCTGTTCCAATGGCTTTACATGGGCGTGCTGGCGTGGGTTCTGGCCTTTGTCACTTATCAGGGCGGGCGCTGGCTGGGCTGGGGCTGAGGAATTTGCGATATTCGATTTACGCGCCCGCTTCAAACTCACCGGCGGCTCGTAAATCGTAAATCTTAAATAGCGAGCAGCTTATGCCGGCTGCCGCAAAAACTTTATACAAATTTCACCCGCTCGGTATCTATGCAATGAAACCGTGAACGGTGACGAATCATCGGATTGGGTCGAAAGGCTTTATGAATCGAAGGCGGCGGAGTTGATCCTCTATGGCCGCGCGCTGGGTTTAAGTCATGCCGAGGCGGAGGACGTGCTGCAGGAAACCTTCTTCGCACTGATGCAAAGGCCGCAACCGCCGCTGCGGCTGGAGCATTACTGTGTGCGCAGCTACCGCAACCGCGCGCTGAATTACCGGCGGTCGCTGTGGCGGCGGCTGACGCGCGAGCTGGAATCGCGGCGATGGTTTGAAAAATCCGCGCGGGAAAATCCGGCGGAGCGCGCCGCGATGCGTTGTCTGGCCGGATTACCGGTGGAGCAGCGCGAAGTGATTGTGCTGAAAATCTGGCACTGCTGCACGTTCGAGGAAATCGGCCAGTTGCTGGAAGCCCCGCCCAGCACCATTGCGGGTCGATATCGCTACGGTCTACAAAGAATAAGAATCCAACTGGAAGGAGCAGCTTATGAAAGAGACGAACTTGCCGGAGACTCAATTGCGTTCCTGGCAGCCGCGCCGCCCGTCGGCGGGGCTTAAGCGGCGCATTT
Organism: Verrucomicrobiota bacterium; assembly: GCA_050013895.1. Lineage (GTDB taxonomy): Bacteria > Verrucomicrobiota > Verrucomicrobiia > Limisphaerales > UBA11358 > UBA11358. The sequence continues at coordinate 8,733 of JBEKEJ010000033.1, forward strand.
TTGCCGGCCAGCCCGGTCCGCAGACAGCCGCGGTTTTTCTGGGCTGGCTGGCGCCGGCGACCGCGTGCGCATTGTTCACCCTGCTGGTTTTCAACTCGGGCAACGGTCTGCCACCGGGTTCCGGCAGCCACCGAGCGACGATGGCCATGATTATGAGCAATCAGAATTACGCGGCGTACGCGTCGGATGGTCCGCAAAACGTGCAAAACCGCCTGTCCAACGTCACTTTTGACTCGACAAACCGCGGCATTTCCGCTTCAAGTATGCGTTTCACGCCGTTCATCAAACCGAACAACTAATGGCAAAAATGGAAAAATCAAAACCGGCCAACGGCAAAGGCATCGCGACCAGGCCGGCGGCCACCGCCAAATCCCCCGCGCCGGCGCCGGCGCCCGTGGCCCCGATGTTCCGCCGGATTGACTGGATTATCATGTGCATCGCTTTCGCGGTGGTCTGGGCCATCTATCTGTACACGCTGGCGCCGGAATTGACGTTGGAGGACTGCGGGGAATTATGCACCGGCTCGTTCTACGCTGGCATTCCGCACCCGCCGGGCTATCCGTTCTGGGCGATCTACAGCTGGCTGTGGACGGCCATCCTGCCGATCGGCAACGTTGCCTGGCGGGTGGAGGTGGGGGAATCGTTTGCCATGGCGATGGGGTGCGGGATGCTTGCCTTGATGGTTTCGCGCGGCAGCAGCATGCTCATTGAAGGCATTGAAGAATTGAGGGGCATCACCGGCCAATGGGAGAGCGCCATCTGCATGGTCTCCGGGTTTGTCGCGGGCATGATGGTGGGGCTGGATGGTTTCGTGTGGAGCGAGGCGGTCGTCATCAACCGCATTTCCCTGTTTGCCGTGCCGTGGTTGATACTGGTGCTGCTCTGCTTGATGCGCTGGATGTATGCGCCGCACCAGAAACGTTACCTCTATCTCGCGATGTTCTTTTATGGCATCTGCGCCACCATCCACCAGACTTTGCTGCTCAGCGCCATGGGCATTGAAGTCGCCATCGCTGCCGCCCAACCGCGTCTCGGCCGCGACCTGTTTCTCTTGAACAGCATCGGTTATTTGATCGGGCTATATGCCATGAGCACCCATGCCATCCCGGCCGTCAACAACATGACGTCGATCGAAAATGCCATCTTCCACGTGGTGGGTTTTGGCTCGTTTGCCGCCTGGAACTGGCTCTATTTGAAACCGTGGGTTGAGAGCAAACGCGTCAGTGGCTCATGGTTGCCTCTCATCTCGTGGTCGACGGTTTCGATTATCTGCCTTTTTTTGCTTTATTTTTTCCTGATGGCGCTTTCCAAACCGGCGCCGGAAGCCAATCCAGGGTCGTTGGGGAACGCAATTCATGGACAAATCCAGCAGATTGGCTGGCAACTGATCAAATGCGGCATTGCGCTATACGGCGCAGCCTTGGTGGTCTGCTCGCTGGTGAGCATCTGGATGGGCATCGAAACCCGGGAATTGGGCCGGGAATGGAAAGCCGTCATCTTCATGGGACTCCTGTGGGTGCTCGGCGTTTCGTTTTATCTCTACGAGCCGATTTCCGGGATGACCGTGCCCCCCATGCAATGGGGGTATCCGCGGACGGTGGAAGGCTTTTTCCATGCGCTGAGCCGCGGCCAATATGAGACCGCCACGGGAACGAACATCTTTCAAGACCCGTTCCGGTTCGTGAACCAGCTTTGGTATCTGGTTCAGGGCCTTTCCGAATCGTTCGGCTGGGTCTTCATGTTTGTCGGGCTGATGCCATTTTTGTTCCTGGTCAAAATGCACAAACGGGAACGTTCCTGGATTATCGGCCTGACCGCCATCTATTTCTGCCTCGCCGTGCTCCTGGTCAACCTGCTGAACGTGGGTTTGGACCGATCTTCCGCGGATCTCAACAAGGTGTTCTTCACCGCCTCACATGCGCTGTTCGCCATGATGATCGGTTATGGGGTGACGTTGATGGCCGCCTACATGGCCACGCATTATCTCAAATTCCGGTTCTGGGGAATGATTGGCGGCACGGGCGCCATAATTCTGGCCTTGTATTGTCTGGCCGACGCAGCAGCCAAACTTTTCGTTGGCCCGGGTGGTGAAGCCACTGCCGTCCTGTCCCAACTGCCGCATCTGGTCGCCCAGGCTTTTGCCAAAGATCAATACGGCCTCCCCATTTTTGCCAATCTCATTCTGGTCGCGATGCCGGTTGTTTTCATTCTCGCGCTGCTGGTTTACCGCAACCGCGGACCGGTCCTGATCCTGCTGGGCCTGTGTCTGCTCATGCCGGTCTATTCCGGCATGTCCCACTGGTACAAGAGTGAACAGCGTAATCACTGGTTTGGCTACTGGTTCGGCCACGACATGTTCACCCCGCCGTTCGGCATTTACCCGGAGATGACGCGCAATACAATCCTGTTTGGCGGCACCGACCCGGGACGTTTCAATCCGACTTACATGATTTTCTGCGAGAGCTTCATCCCGCATTCGTGCCAGCCGAAGGAGGATCAGAAATTCGACCGCCGCGACGTGTATCTCATCACCCAAAACGCGCTCGCCGATGGCACGTATTTGGACTATCTCCGTTCGCAATATTTCCGCAGCGCGCAGCATGACCCGCCATTTTTCAGTCGGTTTTTCAGATACATTGCAGCGCTGTGCCTCGGGGATACGGGCAATGTGGTCATGGATCTCAACAATCCTGACGCAGGTAAAGGAGATACCAGAAATGCGCTGATTGAGGGTATTGCCAGTCTGCTTAACAATGTCCTGGATAAGCCTTTCACCGCTCTGGGCGCGCATATCGAAAAGCGCCGCCGGGCCGAGGGCGTTTATCCGCCGGCGGAAATCTACATCCCATCGCCGGAAGACTTGCAGCGGGCCTATGCTGCGTATGATGAAGACTTTCAGCGCCGGGCGGCACTCGGCCAGCTTCCGCCGGGTGAAGGCACGAGAACCGAGGGCGGTCGCATGATCATTTCCGGCCAGATTTCTGTGATGAAGATCAACGGCCTGCTCTGCAAAGTCATCTTTGACCATAATCCGACCAATGATTTTTTTGTCGAAGAAAGTTTCCCGCTGGACTGGATGTTTCCCTACGAGACACCGTTCGGCATCATCATGAAGATCAACCGCAATCCATTGCCGGAATTGTCCGACGACGTTTTTAAGAAGGACCACGCCTTTTGGAGTGAATACTCCAAGCGCCTCATGGGCAATTGGGTCACTTATGACACCAGCGTCCAGCAAATCGCGGATTTCGTGGACAAAGTATATTTGCACGGCAATTTCAACGGCTTCACCGGCGACCGGAAATTCATCCGCGAGGACGACGGGCAAAAGGCCTTTTCCAAGTTGCGCAGTTCGCAAGCCGGCGTGTATGCCTGGCGCCTGAGCCAGCAATGTCCGCCCGAATACCGGCAAAAGACCGAGGTCGGGCAACAGGCGCTGATTCGTGAAACCGATTTTGCCTTCAAGCAGGCGTTTGCGTTTTGCCCTTACAGCCCGGAAGCGGTCTTTCGGTATATTAATTTCCTGCTCCAATTCAATCACTTGGATGACGCCCTGATTGTGGCAAAAACCTGCCTGAAGCTTGATCCTTACAATGGCCAGGTGGTTGATCTCATCAAGACCCTCGAGAGCTACAAAGAACAGAGCGCCGACCGCGGCCAACTTGAAGCGCAACTGCGTAGTATGGAGGCCGAACAACAGAAGAACCCCACAAATTTTCAAAACACACTCGAACTGGCGAACTTCTATCACCAAATGCAGCAAACCAACCGCGCGGTCGAATTGCTCCGGAATGCCCTTGGACTGTTCGGTCAGGCGTTGGCCAATCCGAAAATCCAATACCCGGACGTTGTCGCCATGGCCCAAATCGCCGGCCAGTTGGGCGACCTGCCCAAACTTGAAACTACGCTCCAAAAACTCGTCAGCCTCGCCCCTGACCAGCCTGAACCGCGTTATGACCTCGCCGCGCTGGACACCATTCTCGGCAAAACATCCGAGGCGCTGCAAAATCTGCAGGCCTCACTCGGCTTGAGCGCCAAACGGCTGGCAACCAACCCCGCCGCCAGCGACCTCCTTGCTGAAGCCCGCAAAGACCCGCGCTTCAACTCGCTGCGAAACCTGCCCGCTTTCCAAAAACTTGTCCCGCCTGGTTAGAATTTGAAATTTCAAACCTGAAATTTCAAATTGCCGGACACGTCCCAGTTGCCGACGCAGGACCAATCCGTTAACTTGGCGGCTCGGAAACATTTTTTGCCAAAGCCATCGCATGAAGAAAGCCGAGCCACACGCGCACAAATCTGAAACGGCCGCCGAAATCCCAACCTCTGCGCCCGATCCCGCGGCGGCCACTCTGCCCGTTGCGGCGAAACTCACGCCGGAGCAGCTCGAAGAGCTCAAGGCCCGCGCGGCCAGGGCCGACGAACATTGGGACCGCCTCCTGCGCACCGCCGCCGATCTGGAAAATTTCAAGAAACGCGCCGCGCGCGAACGTATCGAGACCGCGCAAGCCGCCGCCGCCGCGCTGATCCAGAAAATACTGCCCGTCCTTGACCATTTTGAAATGGCGCAGACCGCCACACAAAGCGCTGAAGACCCGCAGGGCGGGCTCGCCTCGCTGCAGGCCGGCGTCGCGATGATCCAGCAGCAGCTCAAGAACACCCTCGCGGAGAGCGGGCTGGAAGAGATTGACGCCAGCGGCAAACCTTTCGACCCAATGTGGCACGAAGCCGTCTCACAGCAGGAAACCGCCGATGTTCCCGAAGGCCACGTCGTTCAGCAGCTCCGCAAAGGCTACAAGCTCCGCGACCGGCTGTTGAGGCCGGCTACGGTCATCGTGGCCAAAAAACCCGCGGCCGATCCGTAATCCGTAATTCGCAACCCGAAATTGTCCAATGTCCAGGCGTGATTATTACGAAATCCTCGGTGTGAGCCGCGACGCGGGGGCCGACGAAATCAAGAAGGCTTACCGCAAGCTCGCCCTGAAATTCCATCCGGACAAAAATCCAGGCGATAAAACCGCGGAGGAAAAATTCAAGGAACTCGGCGAAGCCTACGAAGTGTTGGACGACCCGCAGAAACGCGCCGCCTACGACCAGTTCGGCCATGCCGCGTTCGACCCGCGAACGCGCGCCGGTCGTGCCGGCGGCTTTGGCGGCAGCTTTGGCGGCGGCTTTCACGATCCCTTTGAGATTTTCCGCGAAGTTTTCGGCGGCAGCGGCAGCATCTTTGAAAGCGTCTTCGGCGGCAGCCATGATCCCTCACAGCCGCAACGCGGCGATGATCTGCGTTACGATCTGGAAATCACTCTCGAAGAGGCCGCCCTGGGATGCGAAAAGGAAATTTCCGTCTCCAAACTCGACCGCTGTGACGTATGCAACGGTTCCGGCCTGGAACACGGCTCGAAGATGCGAATGTGCACAACCTGCGGAGGACGCGGACAGATCATCACCTCGCGCGGCATTTTCAGCATCGCGCAAACGTGTCCGCACTGCAAGGGGGCCGGGCGCATTCTGGAGAAACCATGCAAATCCTGCCACGGCGAGGGGCGGCACGAGCGCGGTTCAAAAATCAAACTCCGCGTTCCGCCCGGGGTGGACGCCGGAGCGCGTCTGCGCTCGTCCGGAAACGGCGAAGCCGGCTTTCGTGGCGGATCGCCGGGCGATTTGTATGTGGTGCTGCACATCAAAACGCACGAAATTTTCCAGCGCGACGGCGACGACTTGTTGTGCGAAGTGCCGGTAAGTTTTGCGCAGGCCGCGCTCGGCTCGGAAATCGAGGTGCCGGCGCTCGACGGCACAGCCACGATTAAAATCCCCGCCGGCACGCAATCGGGCACGACCTTCCGCATCAAAGGCAAGGGCGTGAAGAATCTGCAAGGCTACGGCCATGGCGATTTGCACGTGCGCATTCACGTTGAAGTGCCGGCGCGCCTCACCTCGGCGCAGAAGGCGAAGTTGCAGGAATTCGCAGATCTTTGTGATGAAAACGTCAACCCCATTACCAAGAGTTTCTTTGAAAAGGCCAAAAACCTGTTCAAATGATGAATTGGAGTAGTGGAGTGATGGAGTGATGGATTCAAAGACCATCGCCATTACTCCAATACTCCATCACTCCATTGCCACATTTTTGCCATGCGCCGCTTTTATCTGCCGCCCGAACGCTGCGCGGGAACCATGCTGCGGCTCGATGAACGCGAGGCGCATCATGCGTTGCATGTGCTGCGCGTCAAGCGCGGCGAGCAGGTCGTCGTGCTCGATGGCGCGGGGAATGAATTTTTTTGCGAGGTCGAAAACAGCTCGCGCGACGCGGTAGAATTTCGCGTGACGAAAAAGAGCTTCGTTCCTCCCCCGCCCTGCCAGATCACGTTGCTCCAGGCGCTGCCCAGGGGAAAAATCATCGAAAGCATCATCCAGAAATCCGTCGAACTCGGCGCGCATCGCATCGTGCCGCTGCTCACTGAACATGTGGTCATGCGTCTCGACGGCGGGAGCGCGGAACACAAGCGCGAGAAATGGCAGCAGGTGGCCGTTGAAGCCGTCAAACAATGCGGCGCGGCCTGGCTGCCGAAAATTGAGGCGCCAACGAGAATCAAGGAATTTCTGGCGAACCGGAACGCCGGCCTCCGGCCCGGCGAGTTTCCAAAATCGCAGCGCGACGGGCCGGAGGCCGGCGCTCCAAGTTTGACATCCATCTCATTTGATTTGTCACTCGTCGGCTCGCTGCAACCAAAGCGCCGCCATCCGCACGAATGTTTTCAGGAATTTCAAGACAAGCATGGCCGCTTGCCGAAGACGGTCGGCGTTTGGATTGGCCCGGAAGGTGATTTCACACTCGACGAACTAAAGGCGATTGAAGCAGGCGGTGCGCTGCCGATTACCCTGGGCAACCTGACACTGCGCGTCGAGACGGCGGCCGTCTATTGCCTTTCGATCCTGAATTATGAGTTGAGTCGATGGTGTGCAATTCCATCAAACACAGGAGACAAGTGATATTTATTGATTTGTGGATCGGCAGGGCGAATTCGTTTGGTAAAGTCCGATCTCCCTCTGTAATACATCCGTCAATCCCGTGTTGGATTGAGCTGTTGCCAACGCGAACGCCTGTTTTGCTGTCGCTACCGCTTCGGGATATCGCCCCGCTTCCGCATAAGCCGCCGCCAAGGTGCGAAGCACCAGCGGATCTTTGCCGTTCGACAATTGGTTGGCCTGGTCGGCCAGGGCGACGGCTTTAACTCCGTTGCGAACCGATGGCTCCGGCCAGGTCGCCAGCATCCAAGCCAGGTTCATTTGTGCCGGTATAAATTGGGGCTGAAGTTCGATGGCCTTCTGAAAACAGGCCACGGCTGAGGCCGCCATCCCTTTACGGCGAAAAGCGTAGCCGAGATCGTTGTATGCCTCCACTAAACGCGGTTGCAGTTCAATAGCCTTTTGATAATGAACAATTGCTTCATCCACCCGCCCTAGCTTTAAAAGACCATCACCAAGAGTGTTATGGGCTTCTGCGTAGTCCGGTTTGATTTCCAAAGCTCTTTGAATTTCAATAACGGCTTCATTCACCTGCCCTTTCTGGAAGCGAGCATAACCCAGATTGTAATGGGCTTCTGCGAAGCCTGGTTTGATTTCCAAAGCATTTTGGAAATGGGCAATCGCCTCGTCCACCCGCCCGTTCTGGAAAAGAGTACAACCAAGATTGTTATGGGTGTCTGCAGAGTCCGGTTTGATTTCCAAAGCTTTTTGGAAATGGGTAATCGCCTCGTTTGCCCGCCCTTTCTGGAAAAGAGCACAGCCAAGATTGTTATGGGCTTCTGCAGAGTCCGGTTCGATTTCCAAAGCTTTTTGATATTGAATAATCGCTTCCTCCTTCAGCCCTTTTTGGCTGAGAGCATTGCCAAAACGGCAGTGGGAAGTCGGGGATTCAGGCCAAAGTGCCAGTGCCCTTTGAAAATGTTCAAGCGCCTCGTCCACCCGCCCTTGAGCGAGAAGCGTATCGCCGGCAAAGCAGTTGGCCGTTGCATGGGCTTCAACACTCGCCAAAAGGTTAAAGACAACCGAATAGGCCAGCAACAGGCACCAACCCCCGCGGGCGATACGCCGCCAAACCGGCGAAACCGCCAGTGCACGCTCCAAACCAAGAATACCGATCACGGCCAGCAGCATCAGAACTGGCAGAAAATCCAACTCATAGCGGCTGGCAGCTGCAAAAAAGAGGCAAAGGGGCAACGCACAAATCCCAAAAAGTAGAAAAACAGCCGCTATAAACCAGCGTAAAATGGAAACCACCTTCGCTGACCTGCCTCTCCATGCCAACGGCGCGGCCAAGGCCAGCCACACCAGCGGATAGTTGCTCAGTATCCCGCCGTAAGGGTCTGTCACCTCGCAGTAACCCGATGGCAAAGGCGGCAGCGGAACAGCGTGCAAAAAGGGGAAATGACCACTCCATCGCATTGGTTCTAAAAAATAGAAACGAAAGTTGAACCAGAGGTAATGCAGACTGAATAGTCGGGCGGTAATCGGCTGGTACTTTCCATTCAACTGATAGTGACAGCCAAATTCGAATGCGCTGTCGAAGCGCAAGAAATTGTAGAGCATCAGCCCCAATCCAATCAGCATCACCGGACCGACCGCCGCCGCTAACAACAACCCAACCCGCCGACGTGAACCTGGCTCAGTCGCCGCACGCCATGCCTGAACCACCGGCAGCAACAGGATGATTACCCCAAACAACAATGATGGTCGCGACCCTATCGCTAATCCATAAGCCAGACTTGCCAACAGCAGCCACATAACTTGCCTTTTCGGCTTATGCCATGCACACCAGACCGCCGCCAACGCCAGCATGGTGAACGCAAACCCACAACTGTACGCAACTGCATAAACATCACAGCGCGATAAATCTTCCAGTATGCCGGTGGCCAAACCCAGTGTGAATATGCCGACCGTA
>JBEKEJ010000034.1:0-17575 GCA_050013895.1 Verrucomicrobiota bacterium
GCGGCTGGACGTTTCGCGCGGAGCATTGCTCCGCGCTCCGGTCAAACTGACCCGCCGCCGCCCTGCGCTGATACCTCGGCAAACGAAACATCCACCAGCAGATCGGCGGCAATTTTCTCCAGTTCCCTTTTCAGGGCCGCGAGATCGCAGCCTTCGGGCAGTTGCAGGCGGGCAACGGCCTTGAACAGGGTTTCGCCGGACATCGGGGCGCTGGCGACTTCGCTGGAAAATTCCTCGACGTTCACGCCCGCGCGCGCCAGCGCATGGGTGATTTCGTGGACAATGCCGGGGCGGTCGTGGCCGATGATTTCGAGTTTTGCCAGCCGGCCTGGTGTTCCAACCGGGGTCGCGGCATCGGGCCGGACGACGACGGTGAGCCCGGGAATCTTTTGCAACGCATCGAGCAACGGCTGTTTTTCGTCCGCGGGCAGTTCAATGCGCAGGACACCGGCAAACGCGCCGCCGAGCCGGCACAGGCGGCTTTCCAGCCAGTTGCCGCCGTGGCCGGCCACGACGCGCGCGACCGATTCGACCAGGCCGGTGCGGTCCGGGCCGATGAGCGTCATCACCAAGGGAACTTGCATGATGTTTTGTTAAACCTTTGCCGCGCGGCTGGCAAGGATTCTTCGGCCCCGCACAATCAGTCGCGGTCAGCCTGAGCATTCGCGGGACTGAATTCGTGCGTAAGCTTCGTCATTATTCCGTTTCCTGCCTTTTCAGGCGGCGGTTTCTATGTTAGAGAATGGCCGGCAACGAAAGGCACACTATGATGCTCGAATACGCTTTGGAAAAATTCCCGTTCACGGTGAAGCTGCGCGACGGCACGGAATGCACCGTGCGCCCGCTGGGCAAGCGAGACGACGCGCGCCTGCACAAATTCTTCCTCGCCGTACCGGAGGAGGAACGGTTGTTCATCAAGCAGCCGATTTTCGACCGCACAATGTTCAAAGACTGGTGCCGGCACGCGGATTTTGAGCGGAACCTGCCCCTGCTGATGCTGCACCGGCAGAAAGTCATCGGCGAGGCAACGTTGCACCAGCGCTTCGGCGGCTGGAAACGCCACATCGGCCTCGTGACCGTCCTGACGCATCCGCAATACCGCGGACGCGACGTGGCGAAAATCCTGGTCGCGGAAGTGGTCGAGATTGCGCGCATCCTCGGCCTGCGGCGCCTGGAGGCGGAGTTGAACGGCGAACGCAAGGTCGCCATCCACGCGCTCGAATACATCGGTTTCCAGCATCTGATGCGGCAGGAGGATTACGTGCTCGACATGAAAGCCGTCACGCACGATTACGTGCTGATGGGCATGGACCTGCGGACGGACGAGGAATATGCCGGCGTCGGCGGGTGAACTTCAAGGCTGGCTGGTGATCTTCTGCCAGTTGACACCTTGCGCGCCGGCGTAAGCGGCAAAGGCCTTCTCATTCAGAATCAGCACCGCGCGCACAACGCTCGAATCATCCGCGCGGCCCAGTTCCAAAATGCTGTCAGGGATGATGCCCATTTTTTTGTGCGCGTAGAGCAGCGCAAAGACGGCTTGGGCAACGGCGATGTAGGGCAAATCCTTGTAGGCGCCTTCAACCGCGTCCTCGACGGCATTGGCGAGAAACTCCAACTGATCCACGAGGTGCGGGAAATGGGGCGTTTTGATCTGGGTGAACTCGAGCTTCCACTGCGGCAGTTGGCGCAGGACCTTCTCCGCGACGGCCGGAGAGATGCTCGCGGCGGCGCTGTTCACGAATTTCGCAATTTCAGGCATGACGCCGCCAATTTAGGGAAAGTCCCGCGCCAGCGCAAAAGGAAAATTCATCAGGCCACACCCGCCCTTTGGAGCACGCGACGGAAATCGAATTCCGGCTTGCGCGGCTTGCGCTCGCGCAGCGCGTTCGCCGCGTCGTCGCCCACAAACATCTCCTTCGCCGGGTCCCAGGTGAGTTTGTGCTTGAGCTTCATGCCGATCCAGGCGGCGCAGCAGGCTTCGAGGCTGCGGGCGGATTGTTCAATCGGCGCAATGGGCTGGCGGCGGTCGCGAATGCCTTCCAGCCAGTTGAGGTAATGATCTGAACTTCTGGGCCAGCGCGTCGCGTTGGCGCCGAGCGGCGAGAGGATTTTGGGATCGCTCGCGCGCAACGGCGGTTTCACGCCGCCGACGGGCAGATTAGGGTCGCTGGCAGTGACCCTATGAGCGTCGCGCGTGCAAAAGACCCACCCTTCGTCTCCTTCGAATTGCAGCCCGGTTTCAAATTTGTTGTCCAACAGAACCTGGACATTATTTGGATAAAGCATTTCGATGTGATAAGTGCTATGCACCGTCCACACATCGTTCGTCATGAACTCAGCGTGTGCGTCAATCGTCAGCGGACCGCCGAGCTCCTGTCCCATCGCCCAGTGTGCGATGTCAACATGATGCGCCCCCCAGTTCGTGATCATGCCCAGGCCGAAATCCTCCGTCGTCATCCAGCCGGGCCGGCCATCGAGGCTGTCCTGCGGATGCACGCGGCCTTCCATGTAAGGCTGCTGGGGCGCGGGGCCGAGCCAGCGCTCGTAGTCCAGATTATTCGGCACGGGCATCGGCGCGGGCACATGGCCGCTCGGCTGGTCGAGGCCGAGGCCGATTTTGATCGTCTTCAATTGCCCGATGCGCCCATTGCGCACGGCCTCGCTGGCGGCGCGGAAGCTGATCCAGGGATGTTCCGAACGTTGTTGCGAGCCGCTTTGGAGAATGACTTTTTTCGCCTGAACGACCGTTCGCAGCGCGATGGCCTCGGCGATGGCGTAAGTGACGGGCTTCTGGAGGTAAATCTGCTTGCCCGCAATCGCCGCCTCGATGGCGACGAGCGCGTGCCAGTGGTCCGGCACGGTGACAACCACCGCGTCAATATCCGGCCGCGCGAGAACTTCGTGGTAGTCGTGGATTGCTTTCACGTCCACGTCCGACTCGCCCTGTTTCCGGTAAAAGTCCTCCGCGAGTTCTTTCCCGGCGGCGAGGCGTTTGGAGTCCAGATCGCAGACCGCCACGACGCGGGCGAGCGGCTGCGCCATGACTCCGATCATGTCCGCCCGGCCTTCGCGGCCACAGCCGATTTGCGCGACGTGAATGAGCCGGCTCGGCATGCTCGCTGCGAACAGGGAGCGCGGCAGGATGTTCGGGAGAATGGCCAGGGCCGCTCCGCCGCGGGCGGCGGCCTTGATGAAACTGCGACGTGATTGATTTTTCATTTTGATTCCGGGGATTTTGGAATTTCCTAGTTGGCCGGCAATTCGCGGATTTTGAGGTTGCGGAACGAAACTTCACTGCCGTGTTCCTGCAACAAAATGTGGCCGTCCGCCCATTCGCCAAAGCCGGGGATGTCCTTGAATTTGCTCTGCGCGACGGCGGCGCGGAACGCCGCCGAGCCGCGGTCGTATTCCAGAATTTTTTTGCCATTGAGCCAGTGCTCGACGTGTTTGCCGCGGGAAACGATGCGGGCGTGGTTCCATTCGCCGGCCGGATTCACCGGTTTGGCCGGATCGCACGGCATCAAATCGTATAGCGCGCCGAGCCGGCGGTCGCCGTCGCGCCCCAGCTTCGCGTCGGGATGATGCTCGTCGTCGAGAATCTGGTATTCGAGGCCGATGGCCGAGCCGACGGCCGTTGGCACGCCGGTCTTCGGATCCACGGGCGAAATATTGGGCTGCACAAATATTTTGATGCCGCTGTTGCAGCCGGCGGTGATCTTGAAATCCGCGGTGAGTTCAAAATTGGCATACCGGTCGCGTGTGATGATGTCCCCGCCGGCCTGCGATTCGGCGTTGCCGGTGGAGACGACGGAAAGTTCGCCGTCCTTGATGACCCAGCTTTTGATTGGAAATCCGTCCGATTTCGGGCTGCGCCAGCCGGCGGTGGTCTTGCCGTCCCAAAGCAAACGCCAGCCGTCGGCCTTTTCCTGTTTGGTCAGCGTGTTATTTTCAACTTTGATTTCACGGAGGCGGATGTTGCGGAAATGCACCTTCAATCCGACTTTTTCCATGGCGTTGCCGACGCCATGGACCTGCAGGGCAATCAGGCCGCTCGGGGTCAGGCTGTCGTAGATCTCCGCGCGCGGTTTGCCATTCAGCCAGGTTTTGATGGACGGGCCGATGGCAACGATGCGGAGCTTGTTCCATTTGCCCGGCTTGCTGACTTTGCGCCCCTGTTCGGAAAATGCCAGGCCCTGCTTGCTTTTCTCGGCATCCGCTGGAAACAGCCAGCCCCGCCGCGCTTCGTCGTAAATGCCGCCGCTCCACATCCGGCCGCGCGCGACGTCCATGTCAATCTCGCACTGGTAGCCGTGGACGCGGTCCGCCGGCAGCTTGATCTCCCTGCCGCCGATGTTGAGCGTGCGCGCGTCGGGAAATACCTCGCTGCGGATTTGCACGCCGGAGTTGAGCAACGCGTCGCACTGGTATTCCAGTTCCAGCTCGAAGTTTTCAAAGGCCTGCGTCGTGCAGAGAAAACTGTTGTCCGAACCCGCAACGGATTCGCCGGTGAGCACGCCGTCCGCGACCGTGTATTTGGCCGTGCCGCTGTGCCGGGCCCAGCCGTCGAGGTTTTTTCCGTTGAACAAATTGACCCAGCCGTCCTGTGCGAAAACCGGCGCCGCCGCCAGAACCGCCGCCGCCAACAGGGGTGAAAACGGATTGAATGTTTTCATACGTTGATAAACCTGGACGCATTATCCGGCAGATGGGTTGCGAATCAAATGTTTTTCAAGACACCCGCACCCGCCCGCGCCAGGTTGCCGAAACAAAGAAACCGGCTTTGACTGGCGCGCGGCAACTGTTAAAAATTCCGCGTGCAAGACCTCATCGCCAAAGCCAACACCCTGCTGGAAGCGCTGCCGTATATCCAGAAATTCAGCGGCGCCATCTTCGTCGTCAAATACGGCGGCAGCTTCATGGACTCGCCCGACGCCGGCGTCCGCGGCAGCGTCGCGCGCGACATCGCTTTTCTGGAAGCGGTCGAAATCAATCCGGTCGTGGTTCACGGCGGCGGCAAGGCCATCACCCGCGCGATGGAAAAGGCGGGGCAGAAGGCGGATTTCATCCAGGGCCAGCGGGTCACGGACGAGGCGACGGTAAAAATTGTGGACGACGTTTTGTCACGCGAGATCAATCCGGAAATCGTCAAAACCATCAAGGATCTCGGCGGCAAACCGGTTGGCTTTGCCGGGCGGGACATTTTCAAATGCCGCAAGCTCCGGCTCGACGACCGGGAAAATCCGGGCCGGAAAATTGACATCGGTTTCGTCGGCGAAGTGGTGGAGGTCAACACCGCGCCCCTGAAGGAATGCATCTGGTGCGGCTTCACGCCGGTCATCAGCCCGACCGCGCGCGGCGAGGACGGGAAGATTTACAATTGCAACGCCGACGTGGCAGCGGCGCAGGCCGCCATCGCGCTGAAAGCGAGGCGGCTCGTCTTCATGAGCGACGTGCCGGGCTTGTTGCGCGATCCGAACCGGCCGGATTCAGTCGTTTCGCATCTTAAAACCGCCGAAGTCGGCGAACTCAGGAGGAACGGCGTCATTGACAAAGGCATGATCCCGAAGGTGGAAAGCGCCGTCGCCGCCGTTCAATCCGGCGTGGAAAAGGTTTCGTTCGTGGACGGCCGCGTGCCGCACGCCGTGCTGTTGGAAATATTCACCGATGCGGGCGTCGGGACGGAAATCGTTTTATGAGTGCGCAGACAAACATCGAACATTCAACATCGAATACCGAACGTCCAATGGGTTGAAGAAGCCGCCGGAAAGTGCGAATCTCTCATCGTGAACAATCAAGCCGCCTATACTTTACGCGAGAACACCGGAACTTCCGGCATCGTGGAGACCGCCCGCGCGGCGGCCGCCACGCTGGCGGAACACGAAATTCCGCATCTCGTCGTGGGCGGATTGGCGGTGCAGGAACACGGCTACCCGCGCGTGACGATTGACGTGGACATTGTCGTGCCGGACGTGCTGGAAGCGGTCGAGTTTCTCACGGCCAGTTTGACCGGGCCGTTTTACCGGGTGCCTGGCGTTGACGGCCGGGTGGAGGACCGGCGCAACGGCGTAATGATTGATCTGCTTCCGGCGGGAAAAGTCTTGCAGCGCGGCTGCAAAGTGCCATTTCCGCAACCCGGCAAGATCGCCGAACAAATTCAAATCGTGACCCTGGAGGAACTCATTTCGCTCAAGCTGGACAGTTGGGCAGGCAGCCCAGCCAGACGCCTCAAGGACAAGGCCGATGTAAACGAACTTATTTTGCGCCGCAAACTTCCGCGTGACCTTGCCGTGAATCCCGCCGTGCGCGTGCACTATCTCGAAACCTGGGACGCATTGCAGGCCGAGAAATAAATTTCTTTGTGTCCTTTGCGCTCCTTTGAGGTTAAAACAATCGGCCGATGAAAGAAATTGTGCCGTCACCGCCGCCGCTCGTTCACAACCAGTTCGAGTCGGTGCGGGAGTTGTTCAGCAAAAACGTCGTGCCGAGTTACGGACGCTTCGAACTCGCGTTCAGCCACGGCGCAGGCAGCTGTTTGTTTGATGTTGCCGGCAAACGCTATCTCGATCTCGGCGCGGGCATCGCCGTGTGCTGCCTGGGCCACGCGCACCCGGCCATCACCGAGGCGCTGATGGCTCAATCGCGAAAACTCATCCACGTCTCGAATCTTTATTTCACCGAACCGCAGGGCCGGCTGGCCGCCGAACTCGTCAAACGCCTCGGCCCCGGCAAATGCTTTTTTGCCAACAGCGGCGCGGAAGCCAACGAGGGCCTGTTCAAGCTGGCGCGGAAATTCGGCCACGACGAAGGACGGTTTGAAATACTGACGGCGACGAATTCCTTTCACGGCCGCACGCTGGCCGGCATCGCCGCCACCGGCCAGGACAAGGTGAAGAAAGGGTTCGAGCCAATGACGCCGGGTTTCCGGCACATCCCGTTCAACGATCTGGCGGCGGCGCGGAACGCGCTTTCGCCCGCAACGGCGGCCATCCTGATTGAGGGCGTGCAGGGCGAAGGCGGCATCACCCCCGCCACGCCCGAATACCTCCTCGGCCTGCGCGCCTTGTGCGACGAGCAGAAGATCCTGCTGTTCATGGACGGCGTGCAATGCGGACATTACCGGACCGGGCGCTTTCAAAGCTTTCAGCGAATTCTCGAAGCGGCAACTCCGAACTCCGAACTCCGAACTTCGAACTCCGAACTTGGCTTTTTGCCGGACGGCCTTTCGATGGCCAAATCGCTCGGCGGCGGATTTCCGATCGGCGCGTTCTGGGTGCGCGCGCCGTTTGCCGATTTATTGGGGCCGGGCACACACGCCACGACATTCGGCGGCACGCCGCTGGCCTGCGCCGTCGCGCTCAAAATTCTGGAGGTCATCGAAAGCGAACGGCTTGACGAAAATGCGCGCAAACTCGGCGAATGGTTCAAGCGGGAACTGGAACGGCTCGCGACCAATTATCCGCAGGTGGTCAGGCGCGCCCGCGGCCTCGGTTTCATGCTCGGCCTGGAATTGGTTGAAAAGGAAAGAATTCCCAAATTTGCCGCGAGCGACAAGACCGCCGCCATCCAATTCGTCAATCGCCTGCACCAACTCGGCGTGCTGACCATTCCCGCGGGCACACAAATCGTGCGCCTGTTGCCGCCGCTGAATCTCAAGCCGCAGGAAGCTGGCGAAGGCATCGCGAGAATCGAGGAGGTTGTCAAATCGATTGCTTGAAAAAACCTCACCTCACCCCGGCCCTCTGCCCTCCATCCGATGGAGCGGAGAGGGAGAATGATTTCCCGATTTTTGCAAATCCACGACCGGTTTCTGCTCCACGATCTTCCGAACTCCCAGGCGCAGACAACGGCCATTCCCTCTCCCGTCGGACGGGAGAGGGGCAGGGTGAGGGTTTTTGACTGAAACGTGAACGCCGCAACTTACAAACATTTGTCCAAATGCGACCCGGTTATGCGCCGGCTCATCCGGGAACATGGGAAATGTGACCTGACGCCGGAAACGCGCCGTCCGCCGTTCCAATCACTGGTGATGGCAGTCGCCCACCAGCAGCTCAACGGCACGGCGGCGAACACCATCCTCGCGCGTTTCAAGAAATTGTTTCCGAAGCGGAAATTTCCGCGCGCGGAGGACCTGGCGTCGGTGACGGACAAACAATTGCGCGCCTGCGGATTTTCCTTCGCCAAGATCGCGTCCATCCGCGACATCGCAGCAAAAACCCTGGACGGGATTGTGCCGGCTTCCCGTCAGATTGTGAAGCTGTCCGACGACGAAATCGTCGAGCGGCTGACGGAAGTCCGCGGGGTCGGGCGCTGGACGGTGGAAATGCTTTTGATTTTTCAGCTTGGCCGTTCCGATGTTCTGCCGGCGGACGATTTCGGCGTGCGCACCGGTTTTCGCCATGCTTATAGAAAGCGCGCCCTGCCGACGGTAATGGCGCTGCTTTCGTTCGGCGAACGCTGGCGTCCGCATCGCACGACGGCCGCCTGGTATCTCTGGTGCGCGGCGGATGCGGCAAAGAAAAAGTTGGACAGGCGTCGCGCTGATTTCAAACTTGGAGCGGGGGAGACGGAGGCGGGCAGGATGCCCGTCCCGCTTTAAATCTGAATCCCGAAAATGGGGAGCACACCCGCCCCCGCCTTCGCCTCCGGCTTCGGCGCGGTCGCGTCGAAGCGAAGCGCAGACGGATCGGGTGTGGCTGGACGCGCCACGCGTCCAGCCTTTTGCGCGCGTGACGGACACTGGAGTTCGGGAAATTTCGATGCGTCCGATGTTTTCCGCGGGGGCGCGGAAAACCGCACCCGGGGCGGGTGCGCTCCCCATCAACTTCGGTGTCCGGTTTAAATGGAATGTGGCGCGGAAAAAGAAGTGACGTCCGGCCTGACTTGGGTTATAACCTTTCTTTGGGCAACATTCCCAAAATTCCTGAAAAATGAAGCATTTGTTGTCATTGGAAAAATTGCCGGGCGCGGACATGGAAAAAATCCTGCGTGACGCCGTGATGTTCAAACGCGAACGGGCGCGGCTGGATCGCAAACCGCTGGCCGGACAGACGTGGGCCCTGATCTTTTCCAAATCGTCCACGCGCACGCGGGTGTCCTTCGAGGTCGGCATCCACGAACTCGGCGGGCACACGATGTTTCTCAACGCGAATGACATCCAGCTCGGGCGCGGCGAGCCGGTCAAGGACACGGCGCGGGTACTGGGCCGGATGGTTCACGGCGCGGTCATCCGCACGTTCGCGCAAAGCGACGTCGAGGAGTTCGCGGAATTTTCCAAAATTCCGACCATCAACGCGCTCACCGACGACGAGCATCCGTGCCAGATCATCGCC
This sequence comes from Verrucomicrobiota bacterium, assembly GCA_050013895.1. GTDB lineage: Bacteria > Verrucomicrobiota > Verrucomicrobiia > Limisphaerales > UBA11358 > UBA11358. Next base: position 9,330 of record JBEKEJ010000034.1, read on the forward strand.
GACATTTTCACATTCAAGGAAAAGCGCGGACCAATTGCGGGCAAGGTCGTGACGTTCATCGGCGACGGCGCGGGCAACGTGGCGGCGTCCTGGATTTTTGCCGCGGTGAAACTCGGTTTCCAACTGCGCATCGCCGCGCCGAAAAAATTCCAGCCGTCCGCGGGAATTTTAAAACGCGCGGGCCTTCGTTCCGATGGAACTTCGTTGCCGCCAAGCGGCGAAAGAATTGTTTGCACCGACGATTTGAAGGCCGCCGCGAAGGGTGCGGATTTGCTCTACACCGACGTTTGGGTTTCGATGGGCCGGGAGGCTGAGGCCGCCGAGCGCCTGAAAATGTTGGGCGGTTATCAAGTCAACCAGAAGCTCGTGAAGCTGACCAAACCAGACGCGCTGGTGATGCACTGTCTGCCGGCCTATCGTGGCAAGGAAATTGACGAGGAAACGTTCGAGGCCAACGCCGAAACGATCTTTGCGCAGGCCGAAAACCGGTTGCATGTGCAAAAGGCGATTTTGAATTGGGCGGTTTCGTAATTCGCGCAGCGGCGCCTCGGCGGAACGCCGCCATTCGAAATGAGATTCAGCGGCGCTCTGCCGGGACCCCGCTACCTGGCATACAGGCGCAAATACTTCACCGCCACCTTCAAATCCTTCGGCCACGGCGCGGTGATGGTCAGGGTTTCGCCGGTCACGGGATGCGGCAGGGTCAGTTGTTCCGCGTGCAGCGCGGCGCGGAAGATCAGCGGCCGTTCCGTGTGTCCGCGCTTGAGACGGTAATCTGGTTTCAAGCGCGAAAGCCAGAGCGGTTTGCCGCCGTAAAGCTCATCGCCGACGATGGGCAAACCGGCGTGGCGCAGGTGGGCGCGAATCTGGTGGGTGCGGCTGGTGAGCGGCTCGCAGCGGAGCAGCGTCCAGCCGGAGAATTTTTCAAGCGCTTCAAAAATCGTCCGCGCGCGCTTCCCGTTTTTCGGGTCAACCTGCATCAGGCCGGTCCTGACCGGATGGGGCGCGAGACTGGCATCCACCTCGAATTTGTCCTCGACCGGCGTTCCTTGCACGAGCGCGGCGTATTGCAGGCGCGGCTTTTCGGAGCCGAACAAATCGGCCAGCGCCACGAGCAGGGGCTTGGATTTGGCCAGCAGGACGGCGCCGCTCGTTTCGAAATCAAGCCGGTGCGCGTTCATCAGATAATTCAGCCCGCGGTCGCGCGCCCAGGGTTTGCCGCCGGCGACGGCGGCGTGAAGCAACTGCATCAGATTGGGCCGCTGCGGGTCGTAGCGGTCGGGCGAGGTCAAAAGTCCGCCGGGTTTGTCGAGCGCGAGCAGGTATTCGTCCTCAAACAGGACGGGAATTTCCCAATACCCGCGCGCGACGGTTGACGAAAGTTTGATGCGGCTCGCCATTTTTAATCGCAATCGCGGTCCCAATCGTGATTGAAGAAGAGATTAAGATTGCGATCGGGATCTATCTGGCGCCGGTTGCGGTTTGTGGCTGATTGGCGGGCGTATTGCGCAATTCGCGGCTGGCTTCTATCTGAAGCCATTCGTTGAACGCCTCGTTTTGCTGCGCGCGGCGGAATTGAGCGATGAACTGCGGCATCTGTGCCTTCATGACGGCCGGGTCCAGCGGCAATCGGGATTGAACGTAAAGGACAAAACCTCCATCGCTGGTCTCTCCGAAACCGCTCGCGTGGCCAACCGGCGTGCTGAATACGGCCTGCTTGATCTGATCCAGTTCGGCGCGAGTACCCAGTTCAGGCAGGTCCCGTGTGCTCAACGAAAACGGCGGCAACGCCTGTGGCTGCAAACCGGCGGCGACGCAGGCGGACGCGAAGGTATGGCCGGCGCCCGGCTGGCTGGTGAGTATGTGAACGAAATTGGTGCCGGCGCGTTGCGCGAGCAGGGTCGCTTCCTGCAACCGGAAATCCTCCGCGACGCGGTCGCGGATTTGGTCGAGCGACGGGATTTCGCTGGGCAGTTGCTTGACCAGCGCGATGATGTAAATGGCGTCCGGTCCGGCAACGGGGCCCGCGAGCGGCTCATCGGGTGTCAGCTCAAAGGCGGCTTTGGTGAATTCTGGGGGCGCGTCAAATTCCGCCGGGCCGTAGGCGCTGGCAAACGGAGCGGTGGGATGGACGGTCAACCCTTTTTGGTTGGCAACGGTGGCGAGGTTTTCCGGTTTCGCTGGTTCGAGGGTAAAAAGGGCGTTGGCAAAGTCATTGGCCTGCTGGTTAGCGTCGCTGTGCGCGCGGTTCCGGATGATCAAATCGCGGAGTTTCGCCCTGGCCGCTTCGGGGGTCTTGGCATCCGGAAAATAATCGGGGCCGAGCTGGCGATAATTGGCCTCGACCACTTCCTCGAGGTTGGTCTTGGCCCATTCCGCCTTCGCTTGCGCCAGATAATTCGACACGTCAAACTCGACATAGCTGACCTGGACACGATCGGGCAGGCGGTAAGCAGCCAGGTCATTCGTGTAAAATTGCGCAACGGCGGCGGGCGTGACCGTGACAGCGGACAAATAGTTTGATGCGGAAAAGAAAACCGCTTGCACGGAATATTCCTGATGCTCGCGATCATACTCCGCGGCGGCTTCCTGCGGTGTGACCAGTTGGCCCGGCAACCCCATCGTCTGAACCACTTGTTGGATGGCCAGGTCACGGTGAACAAACCGCTTGAAATCGTCGCCGTTCAGGCCTTCCGGCTGCAACAACTGTTTGACGAACACGTCTATCGGCACGGGTTGCCCGTTTCGCCCAAAGGAACGGAGTATCTCATCCGCTGCCGCCACCACCACATCGTCACCGACATTGATGCCCAGGGCCTCGGCTTTTTGATTAAGCAACAGGCGGACATAGATCTCACGCTCCAGGTCGTTTTTGGAGAGTTTGGGGTTTTTGTCCGGCCACTCGTTGTAATGAATCCGATAAAAAATATAGAACTCTCTTCTGGCTTCGACGTAGTCTTCCAGCGTGATTTTGCGTCCGTAAATCTTACCAAAATCGTTGCTCGAGCGCCCGCCGCCTCCACTGATGCGCGAAGGCCCTGCGCCCCAGAAGACGAAGGAAATAATCGTGGCGACGATAATAATGGCCCACAGCCATCCAGAATGTTTGCGAATCGTTCCGATCATAGTGGCATAAAAGGAATACCAAGCTTAATCAGCGCAGGCGAACATGGCAAACGCAAAACGCACGCTCATCCTCATCCGGGCGCAACTCAGTTTCTGGCGGGGTAATGGGATAAGGCCTCGTCAAGCAGTGCTGAAACAGGTATTATCCTGCCGTGCCATTTGAACGCGAGAAAATGAAGCAGAAAGCGGCGGAGCTCGCCTCCAAGGGGGTGTTCATCGGCACGTCGAGTTGGAAATACGAAGGCTGGTTCGGCCAACTCTACACACCGGCGCGATATACGTATCGCGGCAAAGTCGCCAAGACGCGGTTTGAGCGCGACTGTTTGCGCGAATACGCGGCAGTGTTCAAAACCGTCAGCGTGGACGCGGCTTACTACAATTTTCCGCGCCCTGAGGATCTGCAAAATCTGGCGGACGCCGTGCCGGAAGACTTCCGATTCGGTTTCAAGGTGACCGACGCGGTGACGATCAAAAAGTTTCCGGACCTGGCGCGGTTCGGCGCGAAGGCGGGGCAACCCAACGCCGATTTCCTGAACGCCGACCTGTTCGCAACCGCCTTTTTGAAACCATGCGAAGAAATTCGCCGCAAGGTCGGCGTCCTGATGTTTGAGTTCACAAGGTTCTGGCCGAGCGACTACGAACACGGACGTGATTTTGTGGCCGACCTCGACACGTTTCTCGGCAGGCTGCCGAAGGGGTGGCCTTACGCAATTGAAATGCGGAACAAACATTGGCTGGCCCCGGAATACTTCGGCTGTCTGGCCCGGCACGGAGTCACGCACGTTTTCAACTCGTGGGACGCCATGCCATCCGTCAGTGAGCAGATGGCGATTGAGGGCAGCCGGACGAATCCGAGTCTTTGCGCTGCAAGATTTCTACTCAAGCCCGGACGCAGATACGAGGAAGCGGTCAAGACCTTTCAGCCCTACGATAAAGTGAAGGAACCGAACCCGGAGGCACGGGCAGCGGGCAAGGCGTTGATTGCCGAACACAAGGAGGCGGGGAAAGACCGGAAGACTTTTATCTATGTGAACAATCGGCTGGAAGGCAACGCGCGGGAGACGATCAATGCGATGTTGGAAACGGACGATTAAACCCGAAATCCGAAGTTGGGGTAGCACACCCGCCCCGGGTGTGGCTGGACGCGCCTCGCGTCCAGCGTTTTCGCGCGCGGCGTTGCTTGGAACATCGAAACTTTTTGGCGCGCGCGAGGTTTTCCGCGAGGGCGCGGAAAACCACACGCGAGGCGCGTGCGCTCCCCATTCCTGTTTCGGAATTCGGGTTAAACGGAGCGGTCATAGCAGGATCAGTTGATGCCGCGTCTCCTCCGGTGGTTGCTTGCGGGAGAAGAATTCACCGACAATTTCCAGATGTGAATCAATAAAAGTGCGCTCGAAAGGGTGTATGCGCTCTCTGAAACGCGACACCAGCCACAAAACGAAATCATCAGGCGAGCGCCAGAAGAATGTGTCCAGCGCGGCAGCGATTTCCTCGGCCGCCTGGTCGCAGTGAATCGTCACTGTAGTCGGGAGTTCGCCGGACAGCCATCCCACCGGAAGGTCCGAAACCGGACGATCCGAATTAATTGCCAGCCAGAACAACCGGGCCAGTGAACGATGCAATTCCGTGGCGCTGCTATTGAGCGGACCGAAGCGCAGCCAACCCGTTTCAGGCGTCTCCACCACGCCAAGCTCCAGTCGCCGCTGCTTGAGGCGCCAGACAATGAATCTGGCCTTTCCAGGCCAAACGCCCGCCCGGTTGAACCTCGGTTTGAGCGAACGCAGCAATTTTGATTCGTGTTTCAGAGCCGCTGATTCGCTGGCGCAGAATTGAAATTCGATCCGGGCGACTTCGCGCACCATCCGGAGATGACGGCGTGGCATCCGGTCGGGATTGGCCACGCGATAATTGCTGAGCCGCTGCTTCAGGTCTTTCGCCTTGCCGACGTAGAGCACCTGGTCGCCGGCGTCCTTCATCAGGTACACGCCGGGCCGCCGGGGCGTTCGCCGGAAGAATCTCTTCCCCAGCCGCTGTTCGAGCGGCTTCGGATCAGGAATCAAGAGGGTCTGGCCCATGCACCCGGCGGTTTAATTGAAACCGGGGCGCCGCGCCAGCCAAACCAGCATGAATCTTTGCGCTGCGCGGTTTCCCCTCGAGTCCCGTCGCAAATACGAGGAAGCGGCAAGGACTCTCCAGCCAGAGGCCAAATTGAAGGAGCGGAAACTTGCCAAACTGCGCATTCAAACCAAACCGGCGGAAGCGGGAGAAACCGCACATCAACCGGAAGAAGGACAATCTTGAGGAAGCTGCAAAATGAAAAGAGTTTTGACCGGCGCGGTCGGCGGCGTCGGCCTCAGTTGAGGCTGGTCTCGTAGCGAACGTTTTTATAGCGGCTGCAATCCCGGCGGGAGTTGACAATCGCTCGCGCATATACTATTCATTTGAATAGTTATGACTGAATTGACGCGAGCACAACAGCGGGTGCTGGATTTTATCGAGGCGGAAGTCCGCAACGCCCGACCCGCTCCCACGTTACGGGAAATCGCCGGGCGCTTTGGGTTTCGCAGTCCTCGCGCGGCGGCGTGTCACCTGGAGGCGCTCAAGCGCAAGGGTTTCATCGAATCTGACACCGGCAAGGCGCGCTCCTTGCGCGTTATTTCCCCGCTGGCGAAACTGCGAAGCCGAATCGTGGACATACCGGTGTTTGGCTCGATCCCGGCGGGGTCGCCCCAAACGCGCGAGCAGGACGCCGAAGGTTGCGTTTCTGTGGACATTGAAAGCATCGGATTCAAACCGACACGGAACACATTCGCGCTGCGCGTGGCGGGCGACTCAATGGTTGGCCGGCACATTCTCGACGGCGACGTGGTGGTTTTGGAGCACGGGCCGGACCCGCGCAACGGCCAGATTGTGGCCGCGCTAATTGACGGCGAAAGCACGCTGAAAACCTTTGTCGTAAAAAACGGCAAATCGTGGTTGCGGGCGGAGAATCCGAAATATCCAAATCTCATCCCGGCGCAGGAGTTGATGATTCAAGGCGTGTTCAAGGCGCTCATCCGAAAGGCGAAAGAATGAAGCGGCTGTTCAAAATCATCACCGGCGGACAGACCGGCGTGGACCGGGCGGCATTGGAATGGGCGCTGGCCAATGGCGTCCCACACGGCGGCTGGTGTCCGAAAGGGCGCAAGGCGGAGGACGGCATCATTCCAATTCAATTTCAACTCAAAGAAACGAGCAGCGGGAATTATTCGATGCGAACGCGCCGGAACGTTCGTGATTCCGGCGGCACAGTCATTTTCTCGGAAGGCCTGGAGTTGGGCGGGGGAACCAGGGAAACCGCCGACATTGCCAGGGAGATTGGAAAACCGTTGCTGCACCTCGTTTCATCGCTGGAAATCAAAAAGGCGGCAACGCAGTTGGACGCATTTCTCAAGGAACATGGCATTGTGGTGCTGAATGTAGCCGGGCCGAGAGCTTCGGAGGAACCCGATACCGGCAGGTTTGTCCAAGCGGTTTTGTCGCGCGCCCTGAAACCATTTATCCCATGAGTTTGAATGTCGCGGATCATCGTCCATCTGGACGCGGACGCCTTCTTTGCGTCCGTTGAGCAGGCCGCCGACACGCGGTTGCGGGGCAAGCCCATAGCCGTCGGCGGTGAAAATCGCGGCATCATTGCGTCGGCCTCCTACGAAGCCCGGCAGTTTGGCATTTACACGCCCATGCCCACGGCGCGGGCGCGGAAACTTTGCCCCAGGCTCATCGTCCTGCCCGGCGACTACGAACGCTACGAACAGTTTTCCAACTGGATGTTCGGCTACGCCTATGACTTCACGCCGGATGTGGAGCAAACTTCGATTGACGAGGGTTATTTTGATTTGACGGCCAATCACAAAAAACCGCCGGTCGAAATCGCGCTGACGATTCGCCGGGCCATCGGCCAATCGCTCAAAATCACCGTCAGCGAAGGCATCGCGTCAAACAAGCTCGTCAGCCAGATTGCTTCCAAGTTGAACAAGCCCGCCGCGTTTCAGACCGTGCCGGGCGGACAGGAAAAGCAATTCCTGCATCCGTTGCCGAATCGCTGGCTGCCGGGCATCGGGCCGAAAACCGCCGTGCGCTTGAACGCGGCGGGACTGGCTCAAATCGGCCAGGTCGCCGCGACACCGGTTGACATGCTCGCGCTGCTGCTGGGAAGTCAGGCGCCCGTCATGCGTCAGTTCGCCAACGGCATTGACGAGCGCCCGCTGGTTCCCGCCAGCGAGCCGCAGAAATCATACAGCCAGCAGGAGACGTTCAATGAAGACGTGGCGGACGAGGAATACGTCGAAGCCGTGCTGCGGCGCATGGCCGACCGATTGTTTGCCACGGTGCGCGAAGAAGGCCGGAGCGTTCGGACGCTGACCGTGAAAGTGCGTTACAATGACCGCGACGAAAACCAGCGGGCCGAAAGTCTGCGCGAACCAACCGACCTGGAGACGGACATTTACGGGCGCTTGCGCGGTCTGTTGCGGGAGGCATGGCAACGGCGCGTGAGTCTCCGGATGGTGTCGCTGAAATTGTCGAATGTGTATGACAGCGTGTTTCGCAGCGAACTGGCGCTCGAAACGAACACCCGCAATCACGAAGCCCGCGAACGGCTGGCCGCGACCCTCGACGAATTACGGCGCAACAAAGGCTGGTCCGTCATTCTGCGCGGACACGACTTGCGATTGCGCGACGCGCCCCGGGACATCGCAGGCGCCGGGGTAACGAGGCTCACTGGTCCAAATCGTAAATCGCAAATCGTCAGTCGGAAATGCACCGGCAGCTACGTTCCCTTGCGCGTTCGCAGCTACTACACGTTTCTCGATTCGATCCTCTCGCCCGCAGCCATCGTAAATCTCGCCAAACGGCACGGCATGTCAGCCATCGCCTTGACGGACCTCGGCAACTTGCACGGCGCGGTCGAATTCGCGCAGGCCGCGAAGAACGCAGGCGTCAAACCGATTTTCGGAACAGAATTGAAAATCGGCCAGCATCCTGTGTTGCTTTATGTCGAATCGGCTTGCGGCTATCGCAATCTGACTCGGTTGCTCTCACGGATTGCCACGACTTCCAGCGAAGAAGGCGCGGTCGCAACG
>JBEKEJ010000035.1:0-17020 GCA_050013895.1 Verrucomicrobiota bacterium
GCCCCGTGTGTCTGGCCATTCACGAGAATTGCCATTGGCAGTTTCTCTGCGGCCAACAGATTTGCGCTGGCCGTGGCGGCTGCCGCATCGTCGCCGTCGGCGAAGCGCAAGTCCAAAACGGTTCCGGCAATTTTGTTCGTGGCCGTCAACGCCCGATTTGCCGCGCCGATTATGCCGGGAAGGCCGGCGGCGACATGGCTGACGCGGAGGTATGCCACGTTGCTTTCCAAAATCTCCGATTTCGCCAGCGCCAGGTTGGTCGTATCCGCGCGCGAAAAAATCGGCGCCGCCAATAAGCCGGCGACGGCCAGCACGTAATGACCGGGAAAATGTCGTGTCATGGTCCGATAAAGTTGCGCGGACGAAACGCGAAAGTAAAGAGGCTTGCGCAGCCGGTATGGTATTATTCTGTTCGGAGTTCCGCGTTCACGCGGCCTTGAGACCGTCTGAAGGCGGAAATCCAAACTCCCAAATGAGTCATGACTGCGCAGCCGGCGCTAAGGTTTGACGGGCAAACGTCGCCAGGCGAGCCGCAATCCTTCGAGCGTCAGGTTGGGTTCGACGACGGAAATTTCCGGCAAACGCGCCGCAATCAATCCGGCGTAACCGCCCGTCGCCACCACCGGCAAATGTTTCACCTTCAGTTCGCGCTTCAATTCGGCGATCAGTTCGCGAACCAGTCCGCGATAACCATGCACCGCGCCGACGAGCATCGCCTGTTCCGTGCTCCGGCCAACCGCGGTTTTGACTTCGCGGATCTTGATGCGCGGCAGCAACGCCGTTTTTTCGTGCAAATATTCCGTCATCGCCGCCAGCCCCGGCGCGATGATGCCTCCCGCGTAATTGCCCGCGCGATTGACGACGTCAAACGTCACCGCCGTTCCGAAATCCACCACCACCACCGGCGCGCCAAAGCGTTGGCGCGCGGCCAAGGCGTTGGCCAGGCGGTCCTCCCCGATCGTGTCCGGCTTCGGGTAATCAATGCCCACGCCGCAAAGCGTCTTTCGCGTGAGTTCGAAGGCATTCAAATGCCAAAGCCGCCGGACGGCGTTGCGAACGTGCGGCGTCGCGCGTGGCACCACGCTGCACAGCGCCGCGCCTTCCAGATCCGCGCGGCCCGCGAATTTTTTCAACAACTTTGCCGCCGCGCCTCCGAACCAAAGCGGCGTGGGCACGTTCATTTGCTTTATCACCCGCCGGTCGTTGGCCAGACCGAGGTGCGTGTTCGTGTTGCCGATGTCGAAAAGCAAAATCATAAATTCACGAATTACGCTAATTCACGCGAAAACAGCCCTGGATTCAAGAAATTCGTGTCAATTCGTAAAATTAGCGGATTCATTTATTTTTCCAGCGTCACATCCCCGCCGGTGATGCGTTCCAAATGTCCGTGCTCGGTCCGCAACAGCAGCGCGCCATCGTCATCCAGCGACTCCGCTCGGCCCCGAACCCGCCGCCCGCCGATTTGAATCGTCACGGCGCGGCCAATGGTCGTGCAATGCGCCTCCCACTCGTCGGCCACGTCGGCAAACAGATTGCCGCAGACGCGCGCGTAATCACAATCGAGTTCGTGCAAAATGGCCGTCGCCAGCTCCGGCCGAGAAATCACCTTGCCGACCTCAATGCGCAGCGACGTCGCCGTTTTGCGCAGTTCCGCCGGAAATTCGTTCGCGCCCAGGTTCACGTCCACGCCGATGCCGAGAATGACGTGCCGGACTTTGTCCAGTTCCGCGCTCAATTCCGTCAGGATGCCCGCAACCTTCCGGCCGCGAATTAAAATGTCGTTCGGCCATTTGATTTCGGGATTCAGGCCGGTTTCGGTTTGAATCGCGCGCCGAAGGGCTGCTGCGGAGGCGACGGTGAGTCGCGTGCTTTCCTGCGGACGCAAATCCGGTCGCAGCAAAACCGAAAACCAAAGGCCTTTCCGTGCCGGTGACATCCACGCGCGACCGAGCCGGCCCCGGCCCTTCGTCTGCGATTCCGCAAAAACCACGGCGCCTTCCTTCACCCCATCGCGCGCCAGCCTTTCAATCACGTCGTTGGTTGAGGTCGTCTGCTCGAAGACGCGGATGTCGCGCCCGACGATTGTGGTTTTGCCGAGGCGCGCCAGCAAATCATCCGCGTGCAGCGCGTCCGGAGCGCTTACGAGCCGGTAGCCAAAATGCGGGCCGGCCTCGATTTCATAACCGAGCCGGCGCAGTTCCTCGACGCGTCCCCAAATCGCCGCGCGGGTGACGCCCAGCTGCTCGGCCATCTCCGCGCCTGACACGCCATCGGGACTCGTGCGCAACGCGGTAAGAATCTTGGCGTCTGTCGTCATGCCTTTTCGTCCTCGTCCTCCTCCTCGTTCTCGTAATCGAATAATCGAGGACGAGGACGAGAACGAGGAGGACTAAAATCAACTTTCAAAATCCAGACCAATGTCCACCGCGCGCGCGGAATGCGTCAGCGCGCCCACGGAAATAAAATCCACGCCGGTTCCGGCAATGGCGCGGACATTTGCCAGATTCACGCCGCCGCTGGCCTCGGTCTTGGCACGGCCTTTGACTTTCTGCACCGCCAGTCGCAGTTGGATCAGGTTCATGTTGTCGAGCAAAATGATGTCCGCGCTCGCTTCGACGGCCTGCTCGACCTGCTCCAGGGTGTCGGCTTCGACCTCGATTTTCAGCTTCGGATATTTTTTGCGCGCGCGCTGAACGGCAGCAGCAATGGCATTCGGTGCTTCATCGCGCAGGGTCGCGAGATGATTGTCCTTGATGAGCACCATGTCGAACAGGCCGATGCGATGGTTGTGTCCGCCACCGCACGTGACGGCGTATTTCTCAACACGCCGCCAGCCGGGCGTGGTTTTGCGTGTGTCCAGAATCTGTGCGGAAGTTCCTTGGACGGCCTCGACGAATTGTGCGGTGAGCGTCGCGATGCCGGAAAGCCGCTGGACGAAATTCAACGCGACGCGCTCGGCGCTCAAAATGGCACGGGCCGGGCCGGAAATATTCAGCAAGGTTTCGTCTTCACCGACGTGCCGGCCGTCTTCCGCCAGCCGCTCAATTTTGATTTCCCTTTTGGCGGGCTGAGTTCCACGACGCCCTGATCTCTTTTGAGATTCTTGGGGCTTACCGCGCTCGCCCCTCCGATTGACGGATTGAAACACTTCGCGAAACGCGGCTTCGGCGAACGCGAGCCCGGCCACGACCAGCGGCTCGCGCGCGCGCATGAGCGCCCCGGCCGTCGCGGTCTCGGGCACGGTGGCCAGGGTCGTGGCGTCGCCGCCGCCGATGTCCTCGGCGAGGGCGAGCTGGACGGCCTGACGGATTTCTGCGGCGGACAATTCCACGCCGTCAGGATGGGGTCAAAACGGAACAGTGGAAAAGTAAAAAGGTTAACTGAAATATTCAGCCGCAGGCTTGACGGCGGCGGATGAAGGCACTTTGCCATGCCGACTGGCAATTGCACAGGTCAAACCGCATGTCATACAGGACAAGTTTGTGTTGCATATGCAACATGAAGTTGGTCATGGCAACTGCCTTGCGAATGAAGATTTTTGGCGGGCGGTTGGATTCATGGCACGCAAGTGGTGTCAAATATGGCGCAAAGCTTCTTCGATCAGAATTACGTTATGGCAGGCGACCGCGCCATACAGTTTCAAACCGGTTGTATCCGGTGGAAACCGGGACTCGAATTGTAATGGCCAGTCGCGCCACTCTCGGATAAAGAACATCGGTGACATGAACGGCGGCATCATTCTCATCTTTATTTTGTTCGTCATCTTCGCCACCGGTGCGGGGATTTACGGCATGATTCAGGCGCGCAAACGGCGGGAGGGACTGTTTGAGCTGGCACAACGGTTAGGGCTGAATTTCAGTGCGGCGGAAGATTACGGGCTAGCCGACCGCTACGGTTTTCTCAAACAACTGGCACAGGGCGAAAACCGTTACGCCCGCGACGTCCTCTCCGGAACCTATCAACAAAACCAAGTGCTGGCGTTCGATTATCACTACGAAACCTATACCCAAACCAAAAGCGGACGCCAAACGCACCACCACTGGTTCTCCTTTTTCATTTTGACGTTGCCGGCGGTTTTCCCCGACCTGACCATAAGGCGCGAAAATTTCTTCACGAAGGTTGCCGAGGTATTCGGCTACCAGGACATCAAGTTCGAGTCCGCCGAGTTTTCCAAAGCCTATTGCGTGCGGTCGCCGGACAAAAAATTCGCCTACGACGTCTGCAACGGAAAGATGATGGATTACCTGCTGGCCAATCGCGACTTGAGCGTTGAAATCGAAAATCAGGTGCTGGCCCTCGCGTTCAACACCCGGCTGTCGGTTGAACAAATCGAAGCCAATTTACAGCGGCTGGTGGAAATCCGCTCGCGCCTGCCGGAATATCTGTTCACAAACGTATGATCCCCATTCTCATCGCGGTCTTCGTTGTCGTTGTCTTGCCGGCCGTCTATGTGCTGGCGCAATACAACGCGCTCGTCGCCCTGCGGAACTACATCCGCGAATCGTGGAGCGACGTGGACGTGGAATTAAAACGGCGCTACGACCTCATCCCGAATCTCGTGGCCGCGGTCAAGGGCTATGCCGCGCACGAACGCGAAGTGTTCGAGCGCGTGACGGAACTGCGCAACCGTTGCGCCGCCAACAATGGCCCGGTGGCCGACCAGTCCCGCGACGAAGTCCAGCTCGTGGACGCGCTGAAACAACTTCTCGTGGTGGTGGAGAATTATCCGCAGCTCAAGGCCGACCAGAATTTTCTCAAGCTGCAATCGGAACTCGTCAACACCGAGGACCGGATTCAGGCCGCGCGCCGGTTTTACAACGGCAACGTGCGCGATTATCGCAACAAATGCGAAACCTTCCCGAGCAACCTCGTGGCGCGGACGTTTGGCTTCAAATCCGAAGGCGACTTTTTCAGCGTGCCGCCGTCGGTCCGTGACGTGCCGAACGTGGATTTTGCGGCGTCGTAGCCGGAATCTTTGGAGTGCGTGGACATGTCCGCGCTTTCGAAGCGGCGACGTGTCGCCGCTTTTTTCGACGCGACATGTCGCGTCGTTCCAAAGCGCAGACGTGTCTGCGCAGTCCAAATTACGGCAATGCCCATCCCGCCAACTTGTGGCATTTTGAATGCAGGTCGGTATAAATCATTCGCAGCAGATGTCGCTCCGATGGAGCTCGAAAAATTTATCGGAACGTTTCTACAAAGATTTCGCCCCTGACGGGGCTTTGACATTGGGCTCTGCGAATATCCGTATTTCTATTTCAGTGCCGTCTTCAATGCCGCCAGGCACCGCTCGTTTTCGGGCGGCGTGCCGATGGAGATGCGGATCCATTCCGGCAATTGGTAGCCGCCCATCGGACGCACAATCACGCCCTGCCTTTGCATCGCCTCGAAAATTTTCCGGCCCTCACCCACGCGCACCAGAATGAAATTGGCCGCCGACGGAATGAATTCGAGCTTCAGGTCGCGAAACGCCCGCTCGAAAAATTCCAGTCCGGCGAAATTGTTCCGGCGCGTCTTGCGGACGTGTTCCACGTCGTCCAGCGCGGCCAGCGCGGCGGTTTGCGCCAGCAGATTGAGGTTGAACGGCTGCCTGATCTTTTCAAGCGCGGCAACAAAATCGGGGTTCCCGATGCCGTAACCGATGCGCAGGCCGGCCAGGCCGTAAATTTTCGAGAACGTCCGCATCAAAATCAGGTTGGGCCGGACGTTTTGGCGGACGAGCGGTGACAAATCCACCGGGTCGCTCAAAAAATCAATGTAGGCTTCGTCCATCACCAGCAGCACGTCGTCGGGCACTGCGTTGATGAACCGGATGACTTCCTCACGCGGCGCGCGTGTGCCGGTGGGATTGTTCGGGTTCGCCACGAACACGATGCGCGTGCGCGGCGTGATGGCTTTGCGCATCGCGGGCAAATCGTGGCCGTAATTTTTGGCCGGAACGGAAATGAGGTTGGCGCCAAACAATTTCGTGACGATGGGATAAACCGCGAAACAGTATTGCGACACCACCACGTCCGTCCCGGGCGCGAGCAGCGCGTGTCCGGCGAACTCGATGATTTCGTTCGAGCCGTTGCCGAGGATGAGGTTCGCCGGTTCGACGCCAAGTTTGGCGGCAAGTTCTTGTTTGAGATAGAACGCGTTGCCGTCGGGATACTGATTCACGCCGGCCAGCGCCTTTTGCATGGCGGCCAGCGCGAGCGGCGAAGGACCGAACGGATTTTCGTTCGACGCGAGCTTGATGATGCCTTCGGCCGGCAGGCCGAGTTCGCGCGCGACCTCTTCAATCGGACGGCCGGGCTGATACACCGGCAAATCATTCAGTGCGGGATTGATTTTCAAATTCTTATGGCTCCTCACCGGGCAGGCGCGGATCGGCGCCCGGATAAAGCTTGTGATAATCGGTTGCCTGCACGCCGATGATGGCGGCAACGCCGAGGATGTCATGCGCGTTCGAGCCGCGCGTCACGTCGGCGGCGGGGCGGTTCAGGCCGATCAGGATGTGTCCGTAGGCGTTGGCGTGGCCGAGGAGCCGGACAAGTTTGCTGGCGATGTTGCCGGAATTGAGTTCGGGGAAAATCAGCACGTTTGCGCGCCCGGCGATTTTGCTGTCGAGCGTTTTGCGTTCGGCGATTTCCGGCACCAGCGCGGCGTCCACCTGCAATTCGCCGTCGAAATCGGCTTCCAGCAACGATTGCTCCGCCTTGACTTTGGCCATGGCCGTGGCGGCCTGCACCTTGCCGACGGACGGGTGCGACGCGCTGCCCTTGGTGGAAAACGACAGCAACGCCACGCGCGGGCGCACGTTGAGCAGATGACGCGCGAGCTGCGCGGTGGCAATGGCGATGCCGGCCAGTTCATCCACGCTCGGATCGGGCACCACGCCGCAATCGGCCATGAACAGCACGCCGTCTTCGCCCAGGCGCGTGTCGGCCACCTCCATGACCATGCAACTCGACACGGTGGCCATGCCGGGCGCAGCCTTGACGATTTGGAACAACGGCCGCAGGACGCTGCCGGTGATGTGCGCCGCGCCGGAGACCAGGCCATCCGCCTGGTGCATGGCCACCATCATCGCGCCGAAAAAATTCGGCTGGAGCAGCGCCTCGCGCGCCTCGGTGGCGCGAATCCCCTTGTCGCGAAAAAGCGCATGAAATCGCCGGGCAAAATTTTCAAGCTCCTCGCTCGCGGCCGGATCAATGACGCGGATACCGTCGAGCGGGATGTTCAGTCCATCGGCGGTTTGCTTCACTTTCGCCTGGTTGCCGAGCACGATGGGCGCGCCAAGCCGCAAGGCATGAAACTGCCGGGCCGCCTGCAGGATGCGAGGTTCCTCGCCTTCGGGAAAGACCACCCGCTTCGGATGCCGCTGCAATTTTTCGATGACGCCGCCAATAAAACGCATGAGGACAGATTACCGACCAGCAACGGAATCGCCAAATCATTTTGCCGCGGGGAACGCATCCTCCCGATCCATCATTCCCTGGTCCACTGGACCCTTGGCGACGGTTGCTTGTCCTCGTCATGGAATTTCCAATGATACGAGGACGAGAAGGAGGACGAGGACGAAGAAGATGGGACCGCTCGAATTGACTTGGACTGCCTTGGCGGCTAGTCTCCGGCCTACAATGCTGGAGACGATTGAGAAGCTGCTGCTGTTGCAGGACCGCGACCAGAAAATTCGTCGCGTGCAGGAAGAACTCGCCCACCTCGGCCCCGAACGCGAAAGTCTGCGCGCCAAGGCCGCCGTCACCCTGAGCCAGCTGGAAACCCTCAAGACGCGCGCCAAACAGATCGAGTCCGACCGCAAACGACTCGAACTCGACGTCGAGTCAAAGAAACAGCAGATCGACAGATACGCCAACCAGCAGTTGCAAACGCGCAAGAACGAGGAATATCGCGCGTTGGCCCACGAGATTGACGCGTGCAAGGCCGACATCACGAAAATTGAGGACGAGGAAATCGGGTTGATGGAGCAGGCCGAGCAGGTGCAGAAGGACAACATCCGCATTTCACGCGAGGCCGGCGAAACAAAAAAGTTGGTGGAGGGCCAGGTCGCGCAATTAATCCAGCGCGAGGAGAACTTGAAGCAGGAACTGACCGAGTTGCAGCGGGGCCGGGCGGAATTGGGGGCGGCGGTGGAGGAATCCGCGCGCGTGCGCTACGAAAGGCTGGTCAAAAGCAAGGGCGAGAACGTCGTCGTGGGCGTGAACCACGGCGTGTGCGGCGGTTGCCACACGAAATTGCCGCCGCAAATCCTGGTCTTTTGCATGGCTGACCAGGAAATCATCACCTGCACGAACTGCGGGCGGATTCTTTACTACACGCGCGACATGGCGCTGGCGGCGCCGGAGTAATTGGCCGGCAGGTAGGGCCGGAGACCGGTCGCAAGGCGGGGATTTTCCGAAAACGAACTAGGCGCCGTTGTCGCCGATGGCTTCCACCGGGCAGCCTTCCTTGGCCTCTTTGCAGCGCGCCTCCTCTTCGGGTGAGGCTGGTTGCTTAAAAACCATCGAATAGCCGCCGTCGTCGTTGCGTTTGAAATTGTCCGGCGCCGTCTCGCGGCACAGGTCGCAGTCAATGCACTGGTTGTCCACGTAATATTTTCCGGGGACATTTTCGGGATATTTATTTGCAACGTCTGCCATAAATTTGTCCGCGCAATATGACCGGTACTAACGGGAATGGCAAGCGCGATTTGCCGTCTCCGAACCCTGCGGAGGCAACTTCGCACGACCGTCATCCCCGACAAAAGCTCTGGAAAGGAACGCTGCGTTCACGCGGCAGCATGGCAGCAGGGGAGTTTCTGCCGGCTGAAGCCGGCGTTCCTGGGCGGTGATGTCAAGTTGCGCCGGTTCCCCCCGCGCCACACCGCCTGGCTGCGCCCGCACTATTCGCCCAGCTACGCGCTTTGCTCCACCGGCCGCGCGGTCGGCGGCCCGACGCGGAGCTGGGGCGTTACGCCGTTCGTCGTGCCATTCGACCTCATCAATCCGGAGAATACCATCGAAACCGCGCTGAAAATACTGGTCGAACAAGCCTGGCTGCGCAAAGGCACCACCGTCGTCATCATCGGCTCCATCCTCGTCGGTGAACAAATCGTGGACGCGGTGCAGATGCGCGTCGTTTGAGCCTGTGCCCGGAGCAATGCTATTTCAACGCCTGGGCTGCCTCCGTGGCGAGGTTCAGGACGACGCTCGGGAACAGGCCGATCCAGAACATGCCCGCAATGCAGACCCAGATGCAAATCTTGGCCGGAGCCGATAGCACAATCGGCGATAAATCCGGCGCCTCCTTGCTCCAATAGATCGCGCGGATGACGCCAAAATAGTAGTAAAGCGAAATCACCACGCCCGCCAGCGCTGTGAACGCGAGGCAATAATAACCCGGGTTTGTCGCGCCCTGTTCAATCACCGCCTTCAGCAGCAGAAACTTCCCGAAAAATCCGGCCAGGGGCGGGATGCCCGCCAGCGAAACCATCGCCAGCGACATCGTCGCGGCCAGCAAAGGTGAGCGCTGGTTCAAACCCGCCAACGCGGGAATTTCCTCGGCATCCGCCTGTCGCATTACGAGACAAATCACCGTGAACGCCCCCAACACCGTGAAGAGATAGCCGGCCAGGTAATACAGAAGCGCCGAGCCGCCGGCAGTAGAATCGTGAACGCCCCCCGCCAACGCCGCCACGCCCAGCAGCAGGTAACCCGCGTGTGCGATGCTCGAATAGCCAAGCAACCGCTTCAGATTACGTTGCGGAATCGCGCACAGGTTGCCGTAGAGAATCGTGACGCCGGAAATTACGATGAGCAGATTCGCCCAATGCGCCGTGAGGCCCGGAACGGCGGTGAACAGAACGCGCAACAGCAGGACAAATCCGGCAGCCTTCGAACCAACAGCGAGAAACGCGGTCGTCGGCGTCGGCGCGCCCTGATAAACGTCCGGTGCCCAGATTTGAAATGGAAACGCGGCGATTTTGAATCCGAGTCCGACCAGCACAAAAAGCACGCCCAGCAGAAAAATTTTGTTGTCTTCAAACTGCGCGGAAACGGAGGCGAGTTCGGTGAAGTTCAGTTTACCGGTCGCACCCCACACCAGCGCGATGCCGAAAACCAGGAAAGCCGACGACAACGCGCCAAGGATGAGATATTTCACACCCGCTTCCAGCGACACCAACCGCCCGCGCTGAAAACTCGTGAGCACATAGAACGTGACGGTGATCAATTCGATGGAGACGAACAGCATCGCGAAGTCGTTCGCCGACGCTGCAAACAGCATACCCGACAGCGCAAAAATGATGAGCGAGTAATACTCCGAGATACCCGCGGCGATGCGGTCGGAAAATTCCACCGATATGAACAGCACAAGAATGGCGGCCACGATGAAAAAGCGTTTGAAGAACACGGCCAGCCCATCCTCGATAAACGCCCCGTCGAACGCCGTGCCCGTCAGACTGCAACTGCCGTAGCCGCTCAGGCTGGTCAGGAGCAGCAGTCCCAGCGCCGCGATGGCCGCGTAGCCGAGAAAGCACCGGCGTTCGGGCGGCATGAACAAATCCGCCAGCAGCAGCACGATGCCGAGGGCGATCACCGAGATTTCCAGGCTGGCCAATTCAGAATTCATTGTGTTTCCGTAGCAGCCCACGTAAGGAGGTTCTTACTCTTTTGCGCATCAACACGCTCGCCCTCGCCATGACCCTCTCGCCCGGGGGGAGGGAACAGCAAAGATCGCCGCTCGAAATTTCCAACGATGCTCGTTTCACGGACCGACTGACGACGATTCTCCCTCTCCTGTCCGCCTTCGCCTTTGGCTTCGGCGCGATCGCGTCGAAGCGCAGCGAAGACGAAGGGGAGAGGGCCGGGGCGAGCGCGGACCAACACAACTTTTTCCTTTGTGTTCCCGATAACTATCGCTCCCGTCTTGACCGTTGCCATCTCCACAATCTTCTTTGCATCCGGCGCAATTTTGTCCGTGAGCAAACGCGGGAAACAGCCGAACACAAACAGGCTCGCCAGCAACAGCGCGTAGGGCAGCTTGCGCCAGACATGCGACGCATCAGGAATGGTCGCCCATTTCTCCGGCAACGGACCGTGTAAAACATCGCGCATCGCGCGCAGCATGTAGAGGGCGGCAATCAGCAGCGCGCCCCAAACCGCCAGCGCCGTCACGAGCGGGAAGACTGTCCACGCGCCGAAGAACACCGTGACTTCGCCGACAAAATTGGCAAAGCCCGGCAACCCGCAACCCGCCAGGGCCGCCATCAACAGCGCCGTGCCGATGAACGGCAGTTGCCGGCAAAGCCCGCCCAGCCTGCTCATTTCCAGCGTGCCGGTCTTTTGATAAATGTAGCCGCTCAACGCAAACGTCAGGGCCGCCAGAAACCCGTGCGCAATCATAATGACCACCGCGCCGGTCACGCCGATGAGATTCAAACTGGCAATGCCGAGGAAGACGAAACCCATGTGCGCCACGCTGGAATTGCCGATGAGCAGGTTCAAGTCCTTCTGCCGCATCGCCACCCAGCCGACATATAAAATGTTGCCGAGGCAGAGCCACGCGAGAAAATTCATCCAGCCGTGCACGGCCTGCGGCATGAGCGGCAGCGCGATGCGGATCAAACCATAAAGTCCAAACTTTTTCAGCACGCCGGCGTGCAGCATCGCGGTCGGCGACGGCGCGGCACCGTAGCCCAACGGGGCCCAGGAATGAAACGGCCAGAGGGAAACCAAAATGCCAAAGCCGAACAGCAGCAGCGGGAAGATGAAGTTCTGCGCGTTGGCCGCCAGCGGATTGGTCTTCACGTGTTCAATCAATTTCGGAATGTCGAACGTGTTCGCGCCGGATTGCAGGTAAAGCGCGATGAGGCCGATGAGCGCGATGAGGGCGCCAATGCTCAGGTAAAGCGTGATCTGGAACGTCGCGTAATTCTTGCGCTCGCCGCGGCCCCAGACACCGATCATGATGAATGTCGGCACCAACGCCAATTCGTGCAGGAAATAAAAGAAGAACAGGTCCAGCGACGCGAACGCGCCGAGGATGCCGCCGCTCATCACCAGCAGCAGGATGTAAAATTCCTTCTCGCGTTCCTTGATTTCCCACGAGCAACACGCCGCCGCGAATGCCACGATGGCACCCATCAAAATCAGCCCCACGTTCAAGCCGTCCACGCCAACGTGATAGCTGATACCGAGCGATTCGACCCAAGGGATTTGCTGCACGAAGCGATAGCCGTCCGCATCCACCGGCGCATGGCCGTAGGCGCAGAACATCTTCACCGCCAGCACCGCCGGGATGAAGGTCGCCAGGACCGCGATGGCGCGGAGGATGACGCGGTAATTGCGCGGCACGAGCACCAGCGCCAGCGCCGCCACCAGCGGCCAGCCCAAAATGTATGTCAGAATGGACATTTTATTTTCCAAGCACCAGATACAGCACCATTGCCACGCCGAGGGCGAACAGGAGGGCGTAGGTTTGGAGATTGCCGGTCTGCACGAGGCGCAACGCGCGGCCGGTGAAATCCGTGCCGCCGCGAACCAAACCGATGCAAAATCCCTCAACGAACCAGCGGTCAAGCACGTCCATCACCGCCGCGATGAAATCGTGCGCGCGGATGAAAGTGGCCTCGTAAATCTCGTCGAAGTAAAACTTGTGCTTCATCGCGGTTGCCAGCGAACCAAGTTTTGCGGGCAACGGATCGTTCACGGCATTGAGATAAAATGTCCGCGCGGCGAACCAGCCGGCGGCCACCACAATCAGACCGGAAACCATCGCCACCGGCGAATGCAGGGGTTCAAAAATTCGCTGGACCAGTGACGTACTGGAAACCTCGCCTGAAAACTGTGCGTTGAAAATTCCGCTGGTGCCGATGACGCCGCCAATGATGCTGAACAAGGCCAGCGCCATCAATGGCCAGGTCATGACTGCGGGTGATTCGTGCGCGTGTCCGGCGGTCTCCGTTCGCGGCTTGCCGACGAAGGCGACGTAGAACAGCCGGAACATGTAAAACGCCGTTAAACCCGCAACACCGACACCGACAGCAAACAGCAGATAATTCTTCTGTTCCAACGCCTGGCCGAGAATGCTGTCTTTGGAATAGAAACCGCTAAAGGGCGGCACGCCGCTCAAGGCCAGTGTGCCGATCAAAAACGTCCAGAAGGTGATACCCATCTTGTCACGCAGGCCGCCCATTTTCCAGATGTCCTGCTCCTCGTGCAGCGCGTGAATCACCGAGCCGGCGGCGAGGAACAGCAGCGCCTTGAAAAACGCGTGCGTGGTCAAATGGAACATCGCCGGCGTCGGGCCGGCCAGGCCGACGGCCATAACCATGTAGCCGAGCTGCGACAGCGTCGAGTAGGCAAGGATGCGTTTGATGTCGTTTTGCTGGACGGCGATGAGCGCCGCGAGCAACGCGGTAAAACCGCCGATGCAGGCGATGACTTGCAACGCGGTGGCATCGAGCAGGAAGATAATCCGGCAAAGCATGTAAACACCGGCCGCCACCATCGTCGCCGCGTGGATCAACGCGCTGACCGGCGTCGGGCCTTCCATCGCGTCCGGCAACCACACGTGCAGCGGGAATTGCGCGGACTTGCCCATCGCGCCGCAGAAAATCAGCAGACCGGCGGCGCTCGCAACGGTCCCGAGCGCGCCGGGATTGGCGGCAAGGGCTTGCTGCAGCGTGCTGAAATTCAGCGAGCCGAGCGTCGTCCACACCACCAAAATGCCGAGCAAAAATCCGAAGTCGCCGAGGCGGTTGGTGAAGAACGCTTTCTTCGCCGCGTCCGCCGCGCTGGGTTTTTCAAACCAGAAGCCGATGAGCAGATAGGACGACACGCCGACCAGTTCCCAGAAGACGAACAGCTCGATGAAATTGTTCGCCAGCACGACGCCGAGCATCGAGAACGTAAACAGGCTCATGAACGCGAAAAAGCGCGCCTTGCTCCGGTCGGCGTCCATGTAGCCAAAGGAATAGATGTGGATCGCGCCGCCGACGCCGGTGACGATCAGCATCATCATCAGGCTTAAACGGTCGAGCTTCAACCCGAAGTCAATGTTCAGGTTGCCGATGGCAAGCCAGTTGGTCGTCAACTCGGACGGTGTCGGCGTCCAGCCGTTGGTCACGATGAAGGCAACGGTGGAAACAAAACCGATGACAATCGCGCCGATGGACAGGAGCGCGCTCGCATTGCGGTGTTTCAACGTGAACAGCGTGATGACCGCCGCAGCGAGCAGCGGCAGGAACAGGATGAGCCAGGGCAGATATTCGTATTTCATCAGTTGAGACGGGAACATCGAACATCGAACGTCGAACACTGAACATCGAAGTTTGCCGGAACCAAACCGTTCGGCGTTCGATGTTGGATGTTCGATGTTCGATGTTTCTTCATGTCTTCAAAGTTTCATCGTGGTCAGGTCCTCGACGTGCGCGGACTGGCGTTTGCGGTAGAGCGCGACAATGAGCGCCAGGCCGACCGCGACTTCGGCGGCGGCGACGGTGATGATGAAGAAGACCAGGACCTGGCCGTCCAATTTGTTGTTGAATCGCGAAAAGGAAACGAGCGCGAGATTGGCCGCGTTCAGCATCAGCTCGAGTGACATGTAAATCACCAGCAGATTGCGCCGCATGACGACGCCGAGCAGCCCCAGCGCAAAGAGCAGAAAGCTGACAACCAGATATTGTTCGAGTCCGACTTGCATTTTATCTTCTTTCAGCCGCGAAGGAACTCAGCGAACACAAAGAGAAAAGGCATCAGGCAGGCCAAACGGCCCAAACCTTCTTCCTTCACTTTGCCTTGGCTTAACACGTATTTCCGAATTTGAAAACGATACGAGCCAAAGTTAACCAATAGTCCATGTTCAATCCGCGATGCTTTCAAATAGCCAAGCGTCTGCGCGATGTGCTCGTCGGCGATTGTTTTGGCCGCTTTCAATTCCACGATGAGGCGATCAACAACGAGCAAGTCCGCGAAGTAATCGCCAATCTCAGTGCCGTCTTCGTCATAAACTTTGAGCGGATGCTGCTGCTTTACACCAAAGTCAGCTTTCCGAAGCCGATGTGCCAGTGCGTTCTCATAAACTTTTTCCAAGTGTCCATTGCCGTGATAAACATGAATGTCATACGCCGTCTGCCTCACGATGTCACACAAGTCATTGATGGTCTTCATGGTGGTTTCTTTGTGTTCTTTGCGTTCTCTTGTGGCTATTTAAGGTCCTTCTTGCTCAACAAAATCACGCCCACCATCGCCACGAGCAGCACCACCGAGACGACTTCAAACGGCAGCACATACTGCCTGAACAGCAGTTGACCAAGCGCGTTGGTTCCGCCTTCAAGCTGCGGCGCGGCCAAATCCGCGCCCGGATTGGCCGTTTTCAACGCCTTCAAGGTAATCGCCACGATGGCGCCGACGGAAACCAAACCGCCCACAAGGCCGAACATTCTAATTTTGCGGCGTTGTTCCTCCTTCAAATCGAGCAGCATGATGACGAACAGGAACAGAACGATGACCGCGCCGGCATAGACGATGATTTGGACGGCGGCGAGGAAGAACGCGTGCAGCAGCACGAACAAGCCGGCCAGCGAAATGATGGTTAGCACCAGAAACATCGCGCTGGTGACCGGGCTGCGGCTGAACGGATTGGCGACGACGAGGACGCCGCACAGCAGCGTCAGCGCCGCGAACACATAAAATAAAATGTCACTTGAATTCATTTCAAAATTCATCCGCGAATTTCGCGAATTGACGCGAATTTGATGTTAGTCGTTTCTAATTCGCGAAAATTGGCGTAATTCGCGGATAAAAGTTCGTGTTGATTCGTGTCCATTCGTGGTTGCCCTTAAGCCTTTACCGGAAAATCTTCCTGTGCCTTTGCTTCCTCGACCTTGTCTTTCCATTTCTGAATGCCGCCGTGCCTGCCACCGAGCGCGAGAAGCTTCTCTTTGTCGTAAATCATTTCGCCGCGGGTCAGACCGGTGAGTGAATAATCCTTTTGCAGGAATATCGCCTCTTCGGGGCAGACTTCCTGGCAGTAGCCGCAGAAGATGCAACGCAGCATGTTGATCTCAAATTCAATCGGCACTTTTTCCGCATTCGGACGGTCAGCCAGCGGCCCGGCCGGTCCCGGCGGAATGATTTTAATCGCCTTTGGCGGGCAGACGAATTCGCAAAGCTGGCAGCTCACGCACTTGGTGTTGCCGGCCTGGTCGCGGACGAGATACGGCGCGCCGCGATAATCCGGCGGCACGGCCCATTTCTGCTCGGGATACTCCATCGTGACGGTCTTGCCGCCGAACAACGAGCGGAACAAATGCCGGGCCGTGACCTTGAACCCGCCGGCTATCGCCGGCAGATAAAGTCGTTCCCAGAACGTCAACGGTTTGCGATTTACTATCATCTCAGATTCTCAATTTTTCGTAGTCGCCGATCTCTCATTAACACCTCGCTTCAGCGAGGTGCAATACAGGCGGCATGAATACCGAAACCGTTTCAACGGTTTCAGTCTTTGTGCCATTTTAATCCGTAGCGCTCCACAAACAGTTCCAATTCCTCTGTAAAATCCCTCCTTCGGTGATGTACTTCCTGATTCGCGATGTAATGCGCCACTTCTGCGACACCCGATTCCGAAACGGAGAACACGCCGTATCCGCGTCCCCAACCAAATTTGCCCGCGACCAAATTCTGCTCGTTGACCCAATGCGACGAACCGCCCTTGAAAAGCTGCATAACCTCTTCGATGGACAGGTTCGTCGGCAAGTCTATCAATGCGTGTGCATGATCGGCGTTCACAAAATTGATTTTCATGTAGATTCCATTCTGCTTCGCATAATCCATCAAATACTCTGAAAGCTTCACCGCCGCAGGCCTGGTCAGCAACGGACGGCGCTCCAGCGTTGCCCACACCAGATGCAGCCAGACACGCGAATAGGAATGGAGAGACATTGGTTTGACTCATTTCCACTGTCTTTCCACCGTGTGAAAAACTGTTAAAACAGTTTTTCGTCTTTCGCCGGTTGCCAACACCCCGCTAAAGC
>JBEKEJ010000036.1:0-16800 GCA_050013895.1 Verrucomicrobiota bacterium
GGCGAAGTGTCGCTCACGCTCGACGGCGTGGGCGAGGATAGCTTGCGCGCCGCGGGCGTCGAGGTCGCCTATGACGAAGTCACGCTCACGCGCCGGATTTACCGCGACGGCAACAGCGAGTATTTTCTGAACCGCACGCCCTGCCGGCTCAAAGACATCCAGCAACTGTTCATGGGCACGGGCGTGGGCCGCACGAGCTACAGCATTCTGGCCCAGGGCCACATCACGCAGATTCTTTCCAGCAAACCGGAGGACCGCCGGGTGATTTTCGAGGAAGCCGCCGGCATCACGAAGTTCAAGAGCCAGAAAAAGGAATCGCTCCGCAAACTGGAATACACCGAGCAAAACCTTTTGCGCGTGGCGGACCTCATTCGTGAAGTGAAACGGCAGATCGGGTCGCTCCAACGCCAGGCCGGCAAGGCGCGCCGCTACAAACAGATTCAAACGGAATTGCAACATCTGGACACGCAACTGGCGCGGCACCAGTTCGACGTGTTGCAGGCGGAGATTTCCGAGAAGCAGGGCGCCGTCGAAAAACTGCGGAACGAAATCGAACGGGGTTCCGCCGACGTGCTGTGTTTTGAAAACGAAATCGCGCAACTGCGCGACCGGTTTTCGGAACTGGAGCACGAAATCGCCGCGCAACAGCAGCGCGGACTGGAATTGAAGGGCGAAGTGGACCGGCACGAAAGCCGGATTCAGTTCAACGAGGAACGTCTGCGCGAACTGGCGTTGCAAAACACCAAGGCGCTCGCGGACATCACGCAGGCCGAGGAACGCTGCCGCGCCGCGCAGGAGGAATCGGCGGTGGTCACTGAAAAATTGTCCGGGTCCGAGGCCGCGCTCGCGCAGCATCGCCTTACGCTGGAGACAAAACAGCGGGCGTTGAACACGGTTGAGGAAGCCTTGAAGGGCCGGCAGGAATCGCTGCGCGAGGCGCAGGCCGCCGCGTTTGCCGCCGCGCAGGATTTGACGCGCATCCGCAACGAAATCACGGCGCTCGACCTGCAGAAACAGGGCAACGTCGTCCGGCTCGAAAAATTATCCGCGGAAAAAATCCAGCTGGAGGAGGAACGCCGGCGACTGGAAGCGCGGCTGCAGGAATTCACCGCGAGTGTCGAGGTCGAAAAGTTGAACGCACAGACCAAGCGCGGTTCGGTGGAGCAGCGGCAGAACCGTTTGCGTGAACTCCAGGTGGAGTTGCAGGCCTCGTCCGCCGAACAGGACCAGTTCTTGCAGGCGCAGGCCGAGAAACGCACTCGCCTGAAGGTGCTCGAGCAGCTCGAAGGCTCGCACGAGGGCTTCAGCGCCGGCACCCAGGCCGCTCTGCGCCAGTCGCGCAAGGTCATCGGCTCGCTCGCCGACCGCATCCGCGTGCCGGATTCGTATGTTGTCGCCATTGAAAACGCGCTCGGCCACCATCTGCAGCTCGTTCTGACCGAACGCCCCGAATCCGCGCAGCAGATTCTCGCCGACCTCACCGCCAACAAGGTCGGTCGCGCCAGTGTCGCGGCCCTGGCGATGGAGTTCGACGCCAGGCAGCTCGCGTTTGAAGGCGACATGGCGCCGGGCAGCGGCCTTGAGGTGATTCAAAACGGCCTGCAGAAAGGGCAGGTCATTCATGCTTTGGCTGTGGTCCAGGCCGAACCGTCGGTGGATAAACTCCTCAAGGCGTTGCTCGGCCGCACCTTCATCGCCTCCGACCTGGCCACGGCCACGGACCAGATTCAAAACGGCCACGCGGGCTGCGATTTTGTCACCCTGACCGGCGATTTGCTGAGCCGGCATGGCGTTTACACCGGCGGTTATTTGAACGGCAACGGCAATCCCAAGGCGCCGGCTTCGATCCTCGGCCGCAAAAACCAGATTTCCGAACTTCACGGTGAACTGACAGAGGTTCAGGCCCGCGTCGCCGAGATGAGCCGCAAACGCGGCGCCCTCTTGAGCGAGCAGACGGAATTGCAGGCGAGTCTGCAACAGGCGCAGACGGAACTGCGCGAGCAGGAAGTCGCCATTGCCACGCGCGAAGGCGAATTCAATGCGCTGCAAAATTCCAACCGGCTGCTGCACCAGAAAATTGAGACGGTGGTTTTCGAAATCCAGAGCCTCGTGGCGCAGGAACAGGAGGGCGCGCAGAAGCGTAACGCGCTGGCGATGCAGTTGAGCGAACTCGAAGCACGTGAACGCGCCGGTCAGGAAAATGTCACTACGCTCACGGCCGAGTTGGAAGACCTCCGCCAGCAGCGGGATGCCGCGAATGCCGCGCTTACGGAAAGCAGGGTCGCGTTCGCGGCGGAGGAACAGCTTTTGGCGTCATTCCGCCAGCAGCAACAGGCGTTGGAGCAGCGCATTCGTGAGTTGACACAGGTTATCGAACAACGCCGCGGCGAGTGCTCGGCGTTCGTCACGCGCAAGGAACAGGCGGAATCGGAAATCCAGGATTCACGCGGCCAGATCGGGCGGCTGTCGCACGAGCGCGAACAGGTGAGTGCGCAAACGGCGGAATTGCTTTCCCAGAAACAGGCGCAGGAAACCGGCATCGCCTCGCGCGATGAGAATTTGCGCGTCCAGCGCAACCGGCTCACCGAATGGCAGAACCAGCGCGGCGCGCTCGACGTGGAACTGGCGCAGAAAAACATGTCCGTGCAAAACCTGCGCGAGCGGATCCAGCAGAAATATCACGTCAACCTGGACGACATCCGTAGCGAGTGCATCACCATTACGTTTGCCGATGAAGGCCCGGCCAAGGTGCATACCCTCACGCCGGAGGAAATGGCGGCGAGCGGCGCGGCCACGGATTGGAACGCCGTAACGCAGCAGGTCGAAGCGCTGCAAAAGCGGCTCGATGAAATCGGGCCGGTTAATCTGGTGGCCATCGAGGAATACGAGGAGACCGAGCAGCGTTACCAGTTTTTGAGTAAACAGCACGACGACCTGGTTTCCGCCAAGGCGCAATTGCTGGAAATCATCAACCGCATCAACGTCCAGACGCGGCAGATGTTCGTCGAGACGTTCGAGAAAATCCGCGAGAATTTCCGCGCCATGTTTGTTGAGGTGTTTGGCGGTGGAAAGGCGGATTTGATTCTGGTGGATCAAAACGACGTGCTGGAGAGCGGTATTGACATCGTGGCGCGCCCGCCGGGCAAACAGTTGCAAAGCATTTCACTGCTGTCTGGCGGCGAGCAGACGATGGTAGCGGTGGCGCTGCTGTTTTCGATTTATCAGGTGAAGCCCAGCCCGTTCTGCGTGCTGGACGAGCTGGACGCGGCTCTGGACGAGGCGAATATCAACCGTTTTGTCCGCCTGCTCCAGCGCTTCCTAGCGCACTCGCAGTTCGTCATCATCACGCACAACAAGCGCACCATCGGCATGGCCGACGTGCTTTACGGCGTGACGATGCAGGAACACGGCGTGAGCAAGATCGTCGGCGTGAAATTCCACAAGGAAGCCGAACAACCGGTGGCGGCGTAAGGAAAACGAGCCGGCGATGGCGTGAGGCGCTTTCTTTGAGCCCCGGATTTTCACGGATGGAAACTTTCTGTGTCAATTCGTGTTTTGAAACACCGCAAATTCTCCGCGAAGAACTTGACGCCGATTCAGTTCAGCTGCAAACTATCGGGCAATTGGCCAGCCAAAATCGGAATTTGTCTTGTGAAAACGCGCCTCAAAGTTCTGGTTGGTGTGGGAATTATTTCAACGCTCGGCCTTTGCTTGGGTTGCAACAGACAGGACAATTGCAAGCTCACTTCTCAATTGCCTCCTGAGCCAATTTACAAAGGGCAAACATTAAGTTATTGGTTACAGCATTGGTATCCGCTCTGGGCCCCGCGGCACCTTGAAGTAGAACCGGCCATCCGCACGATGGGAACCAACGCGGTGCCGTATCTCGTCAAGTGGATTACCGAACCGGCCAGAACTACTGCGGATTATGATGAGGTTGGTCGGGCGCTCAAAGGTTTTGAGATTCTTGGCCCCGTCGCTTCCCCGGCAATCCCTGATTTGGTCAAAGCCATTGGTAGAAATGGAAATTTCCCGGCATGTGCCCTTGGTTATATCGGAACCAATGCCATGCCGGCTCTGACAAACAGATTGCTCGAATCAATTTCAACATCCAATCAACCGACAAAACGCCGGTCACTATTCTTTTCCAGCGGGCATCCGCGCGAAGAATTCTATGTGCAGAGGAACATCTTGGAGGCTTTGAGTTTTTATGACACCAATGCCCAGCCAGCCATCCCAGCTTTGATTGCTTACATCCAAAGTCCCAATGCACGGGAAGCATGGCAGGCGGTTGGTATCTTGGCAATGGCGGGACATAACCAGCCGGAGATTGTATTCCCCGTCCTCTCTCACACTTTTTCCAATTCGTCGGGCAATTTGAGAGTTAGTGTGGCCGATGCTTTATCCACGTTTGGCACAAACGCTGTCTCGGCAATTCCACTCTTGTTATCCGGGCAACAAGACCCCGATGCAAATACGCGCGCACACATTTCTGTTGCCATAAAGAAAATCGCGCCAGCTATGCCTCATGTGCTTGATCCAGTCATTCAAAATCTGGAGCATGACATTGACTGCCAGCAAACCCTTTACATATTGGGAACACTGGACACGAATGGAATGGACGCCGTTCCAGCTCTGATTAAATGCCTCTCGCATCGAGATTCTCAAATCCGCATTGATGCCACCTGGGTACTAAAACAATTTGGAGCGGATTCTGATGAGTGCATATCCGCTTTGGGTATGAACCTTTCCTCCTCCAATGAATTCCTTGTCACAGAAACGGAAGAAACTCTCGCCAATTTGGCCGGCCATTCCGATTTGGCTTTTTTAACAATGGTTAAACAGGGAGTTTGCAGTCGAAGCCATGACCAAGCCGCATTCTTGCTTGGATTTGCTATGGAAACGAACACACCATCTTTGTTGAAGGGTCTTGAGAGTAGCGATCCGCAGGCGCGATTAGGAACCTTGGAGGTTTTTAATGAATTCCGATTTCCCTCGGCACGACCTCATTTAGTCCCCGAAGCCATTTTCAAATTGAGAGAACTTTCAACCAATGACCCTGACCCGAAAGTCAGGGAGCGGGCAGGCGATATGTTATATTGGCAAAGCCAATAGTTTGTGTGTAACGAGAAAAACTTCGATTACCACGAGTAATGCACGGTGTAAGTCACGGTGCGTTCCTCGTTGGGCTTGACCGGGATGCGGAACTCGATGGTCTGCGCGTCCTTTTTGGTGAACTCGTCGGATTTCGCGGTGATGCTCCAGTTGCTCCAACGGTAGAGGTGCTCGACCACGCGGATTTCGGCCGAGGCGTCTTTCTTGCGGTTGTGGAGCTTGATCTCAAACGTCTCGTCTATCCACTTGTCGCCGGTGTCCACGCGAAAATTCGTCTGCTGGCGTTCGCCGACGAGGTCAAAAGCGTTGCCGGTAGTCACGCGGATGGTTTCATTGCGCGGCGTGTGGTCAATTTCGTTCTCGCCGACGAATTGCAACTGGCCGTCGGTGTCACGGCGGTAGAACCGCAGCTTGCCTTTCGGTAGCGCGACGCCGAGATGATTTGTTTCTGCATTCACGAACTCGCGCATGACCGTCACCTTTTTATTTCCTGCCGTGCCATAACCCTGGCTCTGATTCAGCCCGCCGTAAAACCGGTAATCCGATGCGCCGTCATAAACATAGATCGTCGGCGCGAACACTCTTTCGGCGTGGACAAACTCGACCTGCTTCGTCTCGCGGTCGTGCAAGGTTGTCGCACGCGCAACGTTGTAGAGATGGAATTCGTCAAAGGCTTTTTCGGTGACGGCTGGTGCGGAGCCATCGAGCATTTCCATGCTCATCGCTCTCATTCTCATTCCTCCCATCGGCATATTTTGCGGCTGGATTTTGTTCACGTCGCCGGCCATCAGTTTGATTTTGGCGTTCTCAAACGTCTTGCCGCTGTGGTTGTTCATCGTGATCCAGCCCACCAGGTCCACGTTGTCGCCCTTCTCCGGCGAGACGAGATT
This sequence comes from Verrucomicrobiota bacterium, assembly GCA_050013895.1. GTDB lineage: Bacteria > Verrucomicrobiota > Verrucomicrobiia > Limisphaerales > UBA11358 > UBA11358. The sequence continues at coordinate 6,006 of JBEKEJ010000036.1, forward strand.
GTAACTGGCGCTCCAGTCGAACCCGCCGGTGACGTAGCCGACTTCGGCGTCGAATTTGCCCGGTTTGTCAGATTGCAGCAGCCAGTTGAGCGCCGGCTTGAGCACCGTATCATCGCCGAGATCGGGGAACAACGGCTGGCCGGGCAGACTGAACTGCACTTTGCCGTTCACCTCGATGATCGGCTGTTCCGGATTGCCGCCCGGAACGTAGCCGCTGCGGATGATCTTGCCGGGAACAAGCTCACGCACCTGCGTGTTGTCCTTGATGCGCAGGATTTCAAAGTCAATCGTCTTGCCTTCCAACAATGACAACAGCAATGGCTGCGTCACCGGGTCGTTCCGGTAGTTTTGCTCGAGGATTTGGAGCGAATGTTTGCCGTTCGGGTCGCGCAGGATCACGGAGTCCGGCTCCACCTGTGCCGTGGCGCCGTTGCAACGGACCGAGTTGACACCGGACTGGAGGTCGAGCGGCACGGTGTCGCGCACGACGGCGAAGTTTTGGTTGTAAATGGTGAGGGCCGGTTCGGCGGTCACGATGGCCGGGGCCAGCGCGCCGGCCAGAAAAAGAATCGAGGTCAGATTTTTCATGATCGTTTTGTTTGTCTCAAGCCTGGTTGGCTTTCTTATTTAGACGGGATGGGCGGGGAAATACTCCCGCCGGGGAAATCTGACAAGAAACTTGCAGCGGTTTAACCTGAATTCCGAAGTTTGGGGAGCACACCCGCCTCGGGTGTTGCTGGACGCGCCTCGCGTCCAGCGTTTTCGCGGGCGGCATTGCTTGAAATATCGGAGCTTTCCGCTGCGTCCGATGTTTTCCGCGGGGGCGCGGAAAACCGCACCCGGGGCGGGTGCGCTCCCCATCTACCTCGGTGTTCGAGTTTAAGCGGCTCTCGGCTGGATCAATTTGGCGATGAGGCCGGTCCAGCCGGTCTGGTGCGAGGCGCCGACTCCGCGGCCGGTGTCGCCGTGGAAGTATTCATGGAAAAGCACATGATCGCGGAAGTGCGGGTCGGTCGCGAGCTTGGGATGATATTTCAACACCGGCCGTTGGCCGTCTGCGTCCTTGAGAAAGAGACGCGTGAGCCGACGGGCCAGTTCGTTGGCGACCCCGCCGAGAGTCAGCCATTGGCCGGAACCGGTCGGACATTCCACTTTGAAATCGTCGCCGTAGTAATGGTGGAATTTTTGCAGCGATTCAATGAGCAGGTAATTCGGCGGCATCCAGACCGGCCCGCGCCAGTTGGAATTGCCGCCAAAAAGGCCGTTCTGCGACTCGGCGGGCCAGTAACAAACCTCGTGCGTTTTGCCGCCGCAATCCAAATGATACGGTTCGCGTTCATGGACCTTGGATAAGGCCCGCACGCCGTGGTCGCTCAGGAATTCGCTTTCATCCAGCGCGCGACGGAGCAGGCATTTCATACGGTGGCCGCGCAGCAGCGACAACAAGCGGCGGTCACCGGCGCCACATTCGTGCCAGCGCGATACCAGCTTCGCCAGGTCGGGCCGGTGGTTGAGAAACCACTCCATCCGGCCGGCAAACTCGGGCAGTTCCTTCGGCAACACCGGTTCGAGCACTTCCACCGCGAAGAGGGGAATCAGGCCGACCATGGAACGCGCTTTGAGCGGTACGCTTTCACCGTCCGGCAGGCACAGGCGGTCGTAGTAGAATTCATCCTGTTCGTCCCAGAGGCCCAGCGCGCCTTCCTCGATGCCGTTGATGGCGGCGGCGATGTTGAGAAAATGCTCGAAAAATTTGGTGGCGATGTCCTCATAAACGCGGTTGTGCCGTGCCAGTTCCAGCGCGATGCGCAGGAGATTCAGACAATACATCGCCATCCAACTCGTGCCGTCGGCCTGGTTGATGAACCCGCCGTCGGGCAGCGGTTTGCTGCGGTCGAACACGCCGATGTTGTCAAGACCGAGGAAACCGCCCTGGAAAATGTTCCGGCCCTGGGCGTCCTTGCGGTTGACCCACCACGTGAAATTCAACAGCAACTTGTGATACACGCGTTCGAGAAATTCGAGGTCGCCGGGATCGTCGGGGTCTTTCCCGCGCCGCTGTTTGCGGTCAATTTGAAACACGCGCCACGCCGCCCAGGCGTGGACGGGCGGATTTACGTCGCCAAACGCCCACTCGTACGCCGGCAACTGGCCATTCGGGTGCATATACCATTCGCGCGTGAGCAACACGAGCTGATGTTTGGCAAATGCCGCGTCCAGCAGCGCGAGCGGAATGCAGTGGAACGCCAGGTCCCACGCGGCATACCACGGATATTCCCATTTGTCCGGCATGGAAATGACCTCTGCGTTGTTGAGGTGTTTCCAATCCGAATTGCGGCCGCGCTTGCGTTCGGGCGGCGGCGGCGGCTGGGCCGGGTCGCCGCGCAACCATTCCGGCACGTCATAATAATAAAATTGCTTGCTCCAAATCATGCCGGCAAACGCCTGGCGCTGGACAAGGCGCGCATCGGCGTCAACAATGCCTTTCTGTAATTCAGCGTAAAATTCGTCCGCATCACGTATGCGTTGGGCGAAGATGGAGTCGAAGTCGTTAAATGCATTCGTAGCAGTCGACGTCAGTCGGCTCTGAATGGATGGAGCGGACTGATGTCCGCTGCTGCGAGTCAAATGCAGGCGAACCTGCTGCGAACCGCTTGGTGGAACAGACAACACATAAAGCGCACCGGCCTTGGTGCCTTCGAGATTTGGGTTCATGGCGGAGCGGTTGCCGCGAATGATGAATTCGTGAAACGCATCTTTGAAATGGCCGGGAGCTTCGTTCAGGCCGTCGAGCCGGCGGACGTTGGTATCGTTGTCGCAAAATAAAAACTGCGGTTGGCCGTCGCAAAGCAGCGCGTAAATTCCGAGATCGGCGTGTTTGGCTGAAATGGTCGCGTTTTTCGTGAGGAAGAGGTTTGGTCTGGCTGAATTGTCCCAGGACCAGGTGTTGCGAAACCAAAGCTGAGGCAATACGTGCAAGGTCGCTGCTTCCGGCCCGCGATTATGGACGGAAATCCGCATGAGGATGTCTTCCGGCCCGGCTTTGGCATATTCGACGAAGACATCGAAATAGCGATCGTCGTCGAAGATGCCCGTGTCGAGCAGTTCAAATTCCGGCCGGTCTTTTCCGCGCCGGCGATTTTTCTCCACAAGCTCGGCATAGGGAAATTCCCGTTGCGGATATTTGTAGAGCATTTTTAGATACGAATGCGTCGGCGTGGCGTCCAGGTAATAATACAGCTCCTTCACGTCCTCGCCGTGGTTGCCTTCGCTGTTCGACAGGCCAAAGAGCCGTTCCTTCAAAATCGGGTCCCGGCCGTTCCACAAAGCCAGCGAGAGACAAAGGCGGCATTGATCGTCGCTGATGCCGGCGAGGCCGTCTTCGCCCCAGCGATAGGCTCGGCTGCGGGCGTGGTCGTGCGGGAAATAGTCCCACGCCGTACCGCCGGGGCTGTAATCTTCGCGCACCGTGCCCCACTGGCGCTCGGAAAGATACGGCCCCCAAAGCTGCCAGGGAGCCGCGCCGGTGTGCGCTTCGGCCAGCCGCTCTTTTTCTGGGTTCATGTGTCAACTTCAACCGCCGGTTTCAAAACCCGGATACAACGTCATGCCGCCGTCCACAAAAATGCTCACGCCATGAATGTAATCCGAATAATCCGACGCCAGCCAGATGGCGGTGTGGCCGATGTCACTCGGCTCGCCGATGCGCTTGTAGGGGACTAGTTTCATCAACCGGCGGTAGGCTTCCGGCGTGCTCCAGGCTTCCGTGTTGATGGGGGTGCGGATGGCGCCAGGGCAGATCGAATTCACGCGGATGCGCCACGGCGCGACCTCCTGCGCGATGCTTTTCATCATCAGCATCACGCCGCCCTTGCTCGCGGCATAATTCACGTGGCCGGCCCAGGGAATGACCTCATGCACCGAGCTCATGCAAATGATTTTGCCGGCGGCGCAGGAAATTTCCGGGCGGATGCCGCGCCGCTTGAATTCGCGGACGGCCTCGCGCGCACAGAGGAACTGGCCGGTGAGGTTTACGTTGATGACCAACTGCCAGTCGGCCAGCTTCATGTTCTCAATGGGCGAGTCTTTTTGCAGGCCGGCGTTGTTGACGAGAATGTCAATGGTGCCGAATTCCCGGATCATCTTCTGAAACATCGCCTGCACCTGGTCTTCGCGGCTGATGTCAGCTTGATGGGCATAGGCGTTGACGCCATGACCGGCGGCTTCTTTCACGACGGCATCGGCTGCTTCGGGATGCGTGACATAATTGATCACCACATCGGCGCCCGCCTGGGCGAGCGCCAGCGCGACGGCCTGGCCGATGCCGGAATTGGCGCCGGTGACCAGCGCCTTCTGGCCGGTTAAAACCCGGTTGATGGGGCAGGTGGGCATGACCGCCTGCGGCAGGTTTTCCTCGCGCAAATTCCGGCGCATGAGTTGTTCGTAAGGCGGCATGGTGGAGACCGGACGGGCCGGAATTTTGGTCTTAGACAGTTTGTTCATTTTCAACTCGCTGGTTGCTCCTTGGTTGCAAATCCGCTCGAATCGGAAGGAATCTCCGCAATCCTTCTGCCGTGGTTCCAGCCTCCCGATGGCGAGGATAAAAATGTGACAAACCGCCGGCAAAAGACGTTCAATCATGGAGGCGGGGAAAGAAATGCGAGTTTTTCGCCAGGTAAGAACAGACTTTGAAACAGCACCATTGAACCCGAAAACCGAAGTTGGGCGCGTGGAAAGGATGGTAGAGACAGCGCGCTGCACTGTCGCCGCCCGCCCGTCCTCTCCACCCTTCGCAGTGCTGCTACGGAGGGTGGACGCGCCGTCTCTACCGGCTTCGGAGTTCGGGTTAAGTTTTCACGATTCAGAGTTCGGCTTCGGCCAGGCCGTGAAGCTCGTAAACGCGCCGGTCAACCGCCGCAGACAAGCCGCGTGTGACCCTTTGTATCCGTAACCGTGGCGGGCAATGGACAGTTCTTTGGCATTCAATTTGCTGAAAATCCAGGGCGTTTCAGATGAAAAAATGTTTTCCATTGATTGCCGTTCTCCTGCTGCTGTTCCGATTGTCGGCCGCGGCCCAATCGTCGCCGACATTGCAGATCACCAATGCCGATGGAAATGCCGCGCTGTCCTGGAATGACGCAAGCGCTTCGATCTTTTCTCTGCAAACGACAACCGATTTGTCACACCCGATTACCTGGACGGATCTGTCATGGGGTGCGGGCAATGGAAGCGCCAACGTGCCGATGACCAATTCGCAACAATTCTTCCGGCTTGCCCAAGTCATGCCAATTTTCCAGTTCGCAATTTTTTATAATCTGGATTTGGAAATCGCCGCCGCCCAGCCATTTACCATCGCGGGCCCGGTATTCTCTAATGGCGGCCTTTGGTCGGGTTCAACCGGCATCACCTTCGCAAATACGGTTTCCGCGGTAGGCTTGGCGACCAATGGCCCCGGCGATCCGTTCACCAGTCCGCCGTATTCCGGCAGCGGAACATCCACTTACTTACTTGCGGGCCAGCCAATGTCTGGAGCACCGCCATTGGCGCTTACGGCCCTGGGTGCGAATAACAGCCCTGCCGCGGCGCGGAGCATTCTCGATTTGCCACCGCCCAATTATGCCATGGGAACTGCGGCGGCCTATTCTCCAACCGGTGCCGCTTATCTGGCCAACGATGTTGATCTCTATCTCACCAACATTCCCAATGGCACCAATTGGGGCAGCCTCACACCCAGAGGCACCAACATGGCCTTGTTTTATCAGGATGCGGCCAATGTCCCATATCTCAGTCTCGTCCCGTTTGACTTGTATTTGCTGACGAACCGGACGGCGCACACCATTTTTTCCACCAATAAAGTCGCGTCGGACCAGCTCACCAACACCATTTATGCCGGTTATTCGTTTGTGACGAATGCCGTCTTTTATGACTGGCGCGAAGGTTGGAATGGCGGTAGCGGGGTCAATGGCGGCAAGGGGAAAGCCGTTCAAGCCGTCCAGATTGACATCGCAAAATTTAATATTTGGCTCACCAACACGTTGGCCAATAACGGAGGCGGTTTCTACAACAACCTGTGCCAACAGACCAATCACAAATCCCATCCGATTGATTCCATTTATGTCTATAACGCTGTTCCATTGACCGGCACGATTCTGCCGGCAGTACGCGTCGTCAATGGAGCAACAATGCCGTCGCAAACAGCACCTTATGGCTTCACCGTGGCCACGCCGATGCCGTTATATGTATATGGCAATTACAATGTGTCGAACAACCTCGGCTCGTCGCTCGGCCAAAACAGCACCACCTACACCAGCCCGGCCGGCCTTATGGGCGACTCCATCAGTATCCTGTCCGGCAATTGGAATGACGGCACGACTAGCAAAAAGCCGGTCGCTTCCGACACCACCGTTAACGCGGCGTGCCTTGCAGGCATTGTTCCGTCAACCAACTCAATGTATAGCGGCGGGGTCGAAAACTTTCCGCGTTTGCTGCAGAGTTGGAGCAGCTTTGGCAATTTGTGGTATAACGGCTCCATTGTGGCCATGTTCCCCAGTCAGTACGCGACCAATTACTGGCAGCAAACCGGCAACTATTACGACGCACCCACCCGCCATTTCGCCTTCGACACGAATTTTACTGATGTTTCCAAATTGCCGCCCCTTACTCCGACTGTCGTAAATTATGTAAGTCCGTAATTGACTCGCGGTCAGCCGTATTTTGTTTTCTCTCGGGAAGACGTTGCTACGCAAATCAGACACGCGAGCAAAGCCAGCAGCGAAATGACCGCGCCGGTATCAAACGCGCGGTCCCGGTAAAACAACTGCACCCGATGCCGTCCTTCAGGAATTTCAACGGACTGAAACGCATCGTTCGCCCGCAGCAAACGCACCGGTTTGCCGTCCACTTCCGCGCGCCAGTTGTGATACCAGGTCTGCGCCACGACGACCAGCGATGGCGCATCAGCCTCAACCTCGATGTCCGCGCTCTGAATCCCAAAATGGGATTTGAGCACGCGGGCGGCGGTTTGATTCGTGACCGTCACAAAGGCTTCAGCTTCCGGTGGCAGGAAAACCACCTTGCTTCCGTCAAAATCCGGCTGCGTCAAAGCGCGCAATGTGGCCGCGGCGTCGAGAAAAACCGGTTTTTGGCCGGCGGTCGCGAGCGGCAGAAAATTCGGGCGCGATTGCCAGCGGAAAATTTCGCCCGGAGCGGTGATTTGCGAAACCCCCATAAAATCCTCGAGCCGCGGAAAATCCGCGTTGGTCGTGGCGTAAAACAGCGACAGCACATCATCGCTTTCGCGCGGCGTGAGTGAAAAGAATCCGTCCACCTTGGGCACGCCGTCGAGCAGGTTGACGTTGGCGCAGTAGCCGGCCCGTTTCGCGAGATAATTGCGTTTCGGGTCGCTCGATGCGGAGCGGATGAATTGGATCGCGGCCATCGGCGAGACCATGGCGCGCGAGCCGCCGAGTGCGGGCAGCGGGTCCATTTTCAAATCGGCGCGCGCCAGGTTCAGTTCATAGACACTCGGCGGCACGGTCGGGTTTTGCGAGGGCTCGTGCGTGAAGACATCGAGCCACGCGACTACAATCAAGAGCAGCGGCGCGAGCCGGCGCCATCCCTGTCCGGCTCCCCGCGTCAAGAGCAGCAGCAACCCGCCGGTCACCAGCAGAAAAAATGCGCGCGCCAGTCCGTTGAGCAGCGTTGCGTGAATGTCATCCGTCGGAAACGGGAAGCGCCACGCCCAAAACAGGATTCCCGCGAGCAGCGTCAGCAGAATTATTCCGACAAAAATGACGCTGTTGGAAAATTTTGGAGTGCGCTGACGTGTCGGCGCTTTGAAAAGCGGTGACGCGTCACCGCGCTCCAAGTTTTGCAACCTTGCCAGCGCGAACGCTGCGAGCAACGGCATCAGAAACGCCACGAGCGTCACGTATTTGACCGGATAAGTCACAAAGCTGAGTTGCGGGATGATTCTGCGCAGGGCGGGATAGACGAAGGTGTTTTCGCCAAAGGCAAGAAACAGCGCGAGAACCGTTGCCCCGCCCAGCAACCACACCCGGCGTTCCCGCACGGTCCAGAGCGCGAGGAGCGCCAGCCACAAAGTGCCGATGCCGAGGTAATAAGACGATGTCCACGATTGGCCGTATTGGAAAAAGACGCCCTCCGTCCACGCGCGTCCAAACACCATCGGCACGAGGAAATTGACCCAGCCCCAGCCGGGCATGGACCAGCGCGCGTCGGCGTAACCGACACCGCGTTGCGAATGGGCGGAGAGGTCAAGGAACGGCAGCAACTGCGCCGCCGTGAGCGCCATCACCAGCAACACCACCAGCGATAAACGCCGCAGCATCGCAGCGCGCGGGGATTCGCCTTTGACAAATTGCTGGATCCAAAGTGCGAGCAGCAACAGCCAGGTGAGCAGGATGATTTCCGGTCCGCCGGCCAGCATTTGCATGGCGCCCACCAGCGCGGCGAGGATGAGTTTTTGTCCGCCTTCGCGCCACGCGAATTCGACGGCGAGCACGACCCACGGCATCCAACTGAGCGTCGCCACGTGACTTGGCCACATGAGCAGATTGAGCGTCAGGCCGTTGAAGGAAAATGCCACACCGGCAAAGGCCGCCGCAAAATGGTTTCCGGTCCACCGGCGCGCGAGGAAATACATGCCGAGGCCCGCGAACCACAGGTGCAGCAGGCAGAAAAAACTCAACGACCACGTCAGCGGCAGCAGCAGATAAATTAGCGACGGCGGGTAGAGCGGCATGGTGTTCCATTGGGCGAGAAAAGGCACGCCACAGTTGTTGTAGGGATTCCACAACGGCAGTTGACCGTGCTGGAAACACTCCTGCTGAAAGTGGGCGAGGGGATACGCGAAGAACCCGTAATCGCGCACGACGAACGTTTGCAATCCGAGCAGGACTTGGGGGAACGCGGCGAAAACCAGCAGCGCGAGGAAAAGCCCGAAACGCAGGGGCGTGAAGAAATTGATGGTACGGAATCCGGTCGTGTCGCTCACGTCGCCAGTTTATTCACGAAGAGAAAGTGGCGGCAAGTATTCCCCGACGGACGGTAGGGCGGGCTTTCCAGCCTGCTGGTTGGGGCGGCTTTCCAGCCGCTCGGTTCACGGGACAGGAAAGTCCCGTGAACCCGCAGACAGGACTGTCTGCGCTACCTGCTTATTCACGAAGTGAAAACGGCGGCAAGAACGATGAGCGAGGATGGATGATGGAGAATAACCCAGCAGCGTGCCGGGTCGGAGACCGGCGCTCCGAGCAAGTCTGTATCAAGCCCATGACCGTCGCTTTTAGCAGTCCACGTCCTTAACAGGATGGTAAGGTTTCTTCAGGGGGCACTAACCCTCATAGTCAGACCGTTGGTAATATGGAAAGTTAAACCAGAGACGGAAACATTTGTAGTGATGCCGGGCAAATCTGTGGTGGGCAAAATGCCTACCAGACTCGCCGCGTTCAGGTTCGTCAATCCAGTCGCATTGCCATATTGAGTGTCGTCAAAGCAAGCAATCGTCCCCTGATCAAAGGAGCCCCCACTGCCAGTCATATTTACTGACAGCACATAATTAGTAGGCATCCATGACGCAAATACCGGCGCAGTCCAATTTGTCAAATCCACCGATGTTGAATACCTATTAGCCATGCCGGGGTTGTTACTACCGGCCCACCACCATTTTCCAGCAAAATAAAAAATCGTCGGGCCTTCCTGTCCAACCGGGTCGCCGGTCAGAAATTTATAGCCGGAATCCATCGTAGTTGAGGTAAATTCCCCGCCATAAGAGAACAGATAGTAGATGCCTCCGTAGTAGTATAATTGTGGGTCTTCCAGGAAACCTCCGGGAACTGGAATGCCCATATCCCTGACATTCAACATGGTGGCATAGTTCGGCGCTGAAACGTCTGCCATAAACACCTTGCTCCCGCCAGGGGGCAGTGCAGGCGTGAATCCAATCAGGTGAAGGTTGTTAGATGGATCAATAAACCATTCAGGCGCCCACAAATTGGTCATCATCCCAAAACGAGCGGTCCCCACGAATGTGAAGTGATAACCATCTGGGCTGGCGGCGATGCCGAACCCGTTTGTCCCCGGAGAGCCATAGTAAGACGTGTAGGCAAGCAGATACGATCCATTGTAACGGCAAATTGACGGGTCTCTTAATCCGTTGCTCGTTACATCTGTAAAGGCCGGAAACGGTATCACGGTCCAGTTTGTAGGGCTGGTTCCTGTGCAAATGAACATATTGGAACTCCATCCCAAATCTAAAAACGTCACAAACTCCCAGCGCGGCGGCGGAAGCATCGCGTTAAAGGTGCTGTTCCCGAACAAAATCATATTGTTATTCGGTATGGTGTTTGTGGTGAGGTTGCGAGCCATTTGAGTGTCAAAGTTAGTTTGAGAGAGTATCTGAGCATTCGTCGCCGTCCCTGCGCTGGTGGCGCTGGTTGCGTTGCCAATCAGATTACCAGTGAGACTGCCAGACAAGCTCACGCCTTGTTCATTGTTGGTCAGGACCGCGCCCGGCAACTGGGCTAAAGCCAGCGTGCCGCTTATTTGGCTGCCGGAAATGCTGCCGGACACACCAGCCGCGCTGCCCGCGTTAGGCGCATATAGCGCATAAGGCGCGGGCGTAATCGCCTGACGCGGCGCCAGTGTGGTGAACACAGTCGCACCATTGGTGCGCGTGGCAATCTCCAGCCAGCGGTTCGGGCCGGTGAACACCCCGCTGCCGAAATCCAAGGTGACGAAAAACAGGCCGTTGCTGACGGCCGTGGCGCTGTTGGTC
>JBEKEJ010000037.1:0-16687 GCA_050013895.1 Verrucomicrobiota bacterium
CCCAGCCGTCCCCGTCCGCCCGCCAGCGCAGGTCGGAGGCGCTCAGGCTGAGGGCCTCCGGCCTGGTGGGCGGATTCAGCGAGCCGTGGAAACCGGAGACCTTCTCCAGGGTGGAGCCCAGCGGGCCAGCCGAGTCTTGGCGGGCCAGGAAGATCGCGTGCCCCCGGCCCTGGCGTAGCGCCCGGACCTGATCCGCACTCACCCGGCCGTCAGCGTCACGAAGGGCGGGTCGAGCGCAAAGAGAATGTCACGTGAAAAAACTCTCCATCATCGGTTTCTTTGATGTTGGCGCCGGCTCGATTTTCATACACCATCTAAACGTATTATGAACCCGATGCTGTTTAGTTGGCTTCTTCTCTGCCTGCTCCTGGTTCCCTTGCAGGCAAAGGAACTTGATTTTTATGTTTCACAAGCGGGGAACGACGCTGCCAACGGGTCATCTCCCTCGACTCCATTCGCCACTTTGGAACGGGCCAGGCAGGCGGTCCGCTCAGCCAAGGAGGGTATCCGGGATATTTCTGCGATCAACGTATTCATAGAACGGGGAACCTACCGCCTGACTGAACCGCTGGTTTTCACGCCGGAGGATTCCGGCACTGAAAGAATGCCCATAACCTTCCAGGCAATGCCCGGAGAAACAGTGCAGATCAGCGGAGGCAGGAGAATCGCCGGGTGGACGAAGGGCGACAAGGGCATCTGGCAAGCCGTCATTCCTGAAGCTAAAGCCGGAGCATGGGATTTTCGGCAGCTCTGGGTGAACGGAGAACCCCGGTTTCGCGCCAGGACGCCCAATACGGGCCTTTACCAGGTAAAAGGATTTCCCGAGGGGATTCCCGACAAGTATAATAAAAAGTCAAAGAGCTTCGAGTTTGCCAAGGGTGACCTGAATCCGGCGTGGATGAACCTAAAGGACGTGGAGGTGGTTGTGTACCATTACTGGTGCGACTCGCATCTGCCGATAGAATCGATTGACGCAACGAACAATGTCGTCACTTTCCAGTTTGAAGATCCGAGGCAATTCTCAGACAGTTTTTCCGTCCCCTTCAATGGAGCACACTACATTGTCGAAAACGTGTTCGAGGCGTTGGATTCTCCCGGGGAATGGTACCTAAACCGGCAAACCGGCGTTCTGTATTACCTGCCAATGCCTGGCGAGGACATGAACTCGGTCGAGGTCATTGCGCCGGTGGCGGCTCGGTTGGTTTCGTTCGAGGGAAATGCCGCCGACCTGCAGTACGTCGAGCATATCCACTTCAAGAATCTGCGCTTTAGCCATAACTTGTTCATTTTGCCCACAGGGGATTCGAATGGCGGCGGCCAGAGTTCCGCAAAGGTCCCCGGTTGCATCGCGATGACCGGCACACGCTTTTGCTCGTTCGAGAACTGCGCGATGGCTGATATTGGCAGCTATGCGTTTCAGCTCGGAGATGGATGCACGCACAATCGGTTCGCTCACAACACCTTGACGCATCTTGCGGCCGGTGGCTTCCGCGCCAACGGCGGAGCTTTCGGCAGCAATCCATTGATCCGGACCGGATTCAATGAATTCGCCGACAACACCATCGCCTACTACGGCGAAATTTACGCATCCGCGGCGGGAATATTTCTCATGCAGAGCCAGGGCAACCTGGTCTCGCATAACTTGATCCATCATGGCTTTCAAATTGGTATTTCAGCCGGCATGGTTTGGGGTTACATGCCGAGCATCAGCCGCGACAATGTCATCGAGTTCAATTACATCCATCACGTTGGCCAGGGTTTGCTCTCCGACCTGGGCGGGATTTACACGCTGGGGGTTTCTCCCGGCACAGTGATCCGCAACAACCTGATTCACGACGTGGAATCCTCTTTCTATGGCGGCTGGGGAATCTATATGGATGAAGGGTCCACGCATGTTCTGGTGGAGAACAACGTGGTTTACAACACCGAGTTTTCGGCTTTCAACATCCATTTCTCGAAGGAAGTGACGGTGCGCAACAATGTGTTTGCCTTCTCCACCAAGGAACTGCTTCAACGCCAGCGGGTCGAACCACACCAAAGCGTCTTTTTCGAAAACAACATCATGTACTGGACGCGTGGCAAACTTTTGTCATCCAACTGGGTGGATATGCCCTACACCTTCTGGTCGAAGGCCAACGCCGAGCCCAAGACCAGGGAACTGACCAATACGTTTTCCATCGACTACAACGTTTATTACAACCCCGCGCTCTCGGCGGATGCGGTAAGGTTCGGCGATGAAACTTGGGCTCAGTGGAATGCGCGAGGCAAGGATGTGCATTCAATTTATGCCGACCCGATGTTCGTCGATGCGACGAATTTCGATTTCAGGCTCAAACCCTCCTCGCCCGCTTTCAAACTCGGTTTCCAACCGATTGATCTCAGCACCGTCGGGCCGCGTCCATATTCAAGATAAAGAAAGGTTTTTCCCATGCGTCCAATCCTTGCCCCGCTCGCGATCCTGCTTGCCTGCGCCGCAACGGGCTGCGTCCACACAGCGGCGCGCCCCGGCTGAAAAGGGGTCGCCCAGCCGACCGACAAACCATACGTGCGCCAATTCGTCGGACGTATGCTTGGCTTCCGGGGCAGGGTGCTCATGCTCGCGCCGGGACTGGACCCGTTCTACCACGCGTTGTTCGTATTCACCGCTGCCCGCGTTGAAGCGAAGTGGGGTTCGACCGGTAATGTGCATTGCGTGCGCGACGACCAGCTTCACGAATACATCGTGGAAAATGATTTCGGCAAGCGCCTGAGTCCTGACGAAGTCCAACGTCTCGCCCAAGCCTTTCTCGGCCTGGCCTACACGGACCGCGAATTCGCAACGCCGCCATCACCCCGTACTGCGAGTGTGTCTGTGATGGTGAACAAGAAGGAGGTTTGAACCGCCATTTTCAACCTGCTCCGCGCAGTCGGCACTGTCAGTGAAACTGTCAGTAAACGTGGTAAAAAAGGACTGGGCAGTTTTTGCAAGTTAGAGCACAAAGTGTTTGATTCTACAGGGGATTCTGTTATTTTATTGGCAACTGAGTGGGCGTAATCCGTCCGATTGCGCCCCCAGCCACCAGTGAAGTCTGGGGCACAAAGATTTCTTGCTTTTAGATCCGCCGGTCGCACCCAATTGCGGCAGCCCGTCAGCATCGGGCCGGAATTCCGGCACAACAAAGAAGTTCACCAACGACAAACAAGTTGCACGGACAACTTTGGAAGGGACTTGCCAGAACCCACTCCTTCGTTCTTTGAATTTCCATGCAAAACGCAACAATCATTGCGAATTGCAAAAGGCCGGGCGCTGGCTTTGAGAGCATTTTCGGAAATCAGCACAACAATTCTCTGGCACGATAATAGCAGGATCATCTGGTTGCTATGAAAACCAAATTTATAATTGCAACGTTAATCGCGAGCACGGCAGGAGTTTGGGCGCAGGACGAGGCTCCGATCCAATTATCACTGACGCCGGACATTGCCGTGCAGTCAAGGGACACAACCATCAATGGTTTGTCGCTGAACATATGGGGAGAAAATCCACAGCACGGCCTGACCATTGGCATCGTCAATGGCAGCACGGGCGATAGCGCGGGGTTCAGTTGGGGGGTTATAAACTATGCCGATTCTTACTCCGGCGTTTCCTGGGGCCTGCTCAACGTCAGCAGCAGCAGCTTTGTTGGCTGGCAACATGGTTGGATCAATGTTTCGCAGGGCACCTTTGCCGGCTTTCAATCTGGCTGGGTTTGCAACTTCGCGGAGGAATTTCACGGCCTCCAGCTCGGGTTCCTGAACTATGCTGGAAACCTCCAGGGCGTCCAGCTGGGATTCATCAACATCGCTGCGAATAATCCGTGGTTCGATGAATTCCCGGACAAACTGGCGACCGGTTTTCCGATTTTCAACTGGTCATTTTGACGCGGGGAAATGGATTGAATCACAAACCGTCCGCCCGCGCGAATGGGTCAAATATGGCAAGCATAAACGAGTTTATTGCATTCTGCCGTTTCTTATGAAGACACGCTTGATCATCCTGGCCATTGGTCTGGCAGGCAGTTTGGGCCCCGGCCTTTTTCGCGCCTCAGCGGACTTCGAGGTTTCCGCCGGAGTGAGCATTCACGCCACCGCGCAATTTTATGAGCCCCTCGCCTCGCGCGGCACTTGGATCGAAGTCGGCTCCTATGGGCGCTGCTGGCATCCGGCCGGCGTTGCGGTGGGCTGGCGGCCGTATTGCGATGGTTACTGGGAATGGACCGACTGTGGTTGGTATTGGGTCAGCGACGAACCGTGGTCCTGGGCGTGTTACCATTACGGAACCTGGGTTTATGATGCCAATGTGGGATGGTGCTGGGTTCCCGGTGTTGAATGGGCGCCGGCTTGGGTCAATTGGCGCATCGGTGGCGACTACATCGGATGGGTGCCGTGCGGTCCGCCCGGCGTCGTAATCGCCCCGTCCTTCTTCGTCTTCGTTGAAAGCCGGCATTTCCACGATCGCGTCCGGCCCGGCAACGTGATCGTAAATAACACGATCATCTTCAACAAAACCACTCAAACCATCGCGGTCAAACGCGAAAGCCGGAAATTCGATGGTCGAACGCAAACCGTCATGGTCAACGAGGGGCCGCGCGCGGACGTGGTTGAAAAAGCGACCGGCAAAAGATTTACCGCCACGCCGGTTCGCGATGCTGACCGGCAGACATCCGTTTCCATTCCGGAGCAAGTTAAACACCAAACAGCCGGGCCCGCGAATTCGCAAAACCCGGCCAGTGTTCACAAGGAAACAATCCCCGCCCCGCAACACAATTTAACGCCGGGTGAAAGTCCGGCGACGCCGCATTATGTTCCGCCGAACAGAGAAACGCCCCCGCGACAAACCATTCATCCCAATAAAGAGTCTCCGCCCGACACGGGCAATCGGCCGCCGGGGGAGATCAATCCTCCGCGGCAGCCTCCGCCGGACACGGGCAATCGGCCGCCGAAGGAGATCAATCCTCCGCGGCAGCCGCAAGCGGTTCCGCCAGGTCCGGGCAAGCCGCCTGAAAGGGACCAGGGCAATGGCAGCCACCGGGATGAAAAGGATCAAGGCCACGACAAACCTTGACTGCCCCCGGCATCCGGGACCGCCAATTGCCGGAGCGCGAAACCGAAGCGGGCTGGCAACGAAGCGGCCTGGACGTGTTACTCCAAACCGATTTTTCTTCGCTTGCGATAAAGCGTGGCCTGGTCAATGCCAAGAATTTCGGCGGCTTCCGCCAGGCTTGAGGTCCGTTCGATGACCTTGCGCACATGCGCTTCTTCAAGCATTTCCAGCGAGATTAACGAGCCGATTTGCAGATTGTCGCCGGTGGCGGCCGAAGCGGCCGTTTGACCGCGCAATTCGGCGGGAAAATCATCGGGGAAAAGTTTGTTGCCCTTGGCCATGATGACGGCGCGCTCGATGGCGTTCCGTAATTCGCGGAGATTGCCCGGCCAGGAATAAGCGCGAACGCACGTGGCGGCTTCAGCGGACAGTCCGTCCAGGCGGCGTCCGCATTGCGCGGCAAAATGTCTGGTATAGAGCTCGGCGAAGCGGATTAAATCCGCGCCGCACGCGCGCAAAGGCGGCACCTCGGCGGCGATGACGTTGAGGCGAAAATACAAATCCTCGCGAAACGCCCCTTCCGCTACCCGCTTCTTGAGGTCGCGATTCGTGGCGGCGATGATGCGGACGTTCGCCTGGTGCGTGACGTTTTCGCCAAGGCGTTCGTATTCATGTTCCTGGAGCAAGCGCAGCAGCTTTGGCTGAATTTCCATTGGCAAATCGCCGATTTCATCGAGGAACAACGTTCCCCCCTCGGCGGCTTTGACCTTGCCCCAGTGGTCCTTGATCGCGCCGGTAAATGAACCTTTCACGTGGCCGAAAAGTTCGCTTTCCAGCAGTTCCCGGGAAAGGCTCGGGCAACTGACGGTCACAAAGGGTTTGTCCGCCAGATGGCTTTGGCCGTGAACGGCTCGCGCGGCAACGCTCTTGCCGGTGCCGCTTTCGCCAAAAATAAGAATTATGGCGGGCGTTTGGGCGGCGCGGAACAGCAGGTTCATCACCTCACGCATGGCCGGTGTGGTGAAATCGAAAATCGGCTCGGGATTTTGCGCTTTGGTCTCGGTGACTTCCCGTTCCAGCCGTTCGATGCGCTGGCTCATCTGGCGGAGCCGTTGCAGGCGCGCGAGCACGGTCATGAATTGCTCGCGTTGAAACGGTTTTTCCAGAAAATCCACCGCGCCGCGCCGCATGGCCTCGACGGCGACTTTGACGCTGCCCTGCGCGGTGAACATGACGACGGGAAGCTGCGGAAATTGCCTTTGGATTTCCGTCAGCACATCCAGGCCGTTTTCACTTCCCAGTTTCACATCCAGAAGGACGGCGTCAAATTCATCCTCCTTGAGGGCGGCCAATCCGGGCGGGCCGGAGTCAGCGCCTTCCGCGTAATGCCCCGCCTCTTCGATCAGAAAACAGGTCGCATCCCGGAACGTTTTGTCGTCGTCAATAACCAAAAAATCCATAAGACATTTTCAGGAGGAAACCGGACGTGGCAAACGAATTGTGAACACCGCGCCCCGCCCCGGAGCGCTTTCGCACAACAACTCGCCGTCCATGGCCCGCACCAATTTGCGAACGATGCTTAAACCCAGGCCGGTGGAGGGTTCGCCGCCCGTCGGGCGCGCCGAGAGCCGCCCGTAACGGCGAAACATCCTGGCTTTGTCCTCGGCGCTGAAGCCCGGGCCTTCATCGGCAACCACACACTCGGCGCGATGGTCCGCCGGACGGACGGCCAGAGATATGTTTTTGCCCGGCGGCGAAAACTTGAGCGCGTTGGAAACCAGGTTGTCCAAAACCTGGTCGAGCGCGGAAAGGTCCGCCAGCGCGATGACGGCGCCGGGCGGAAAATCGGACCGGATTGTTATTTTTTTCTGCCGCGCGGCCTCTTCAAATCGCCGGACAGAAGCAGCGGCCGCTTCGGCCAGGTTGACGGCGGACGGTTTCAATGCCAAGCCATGGTCCGCCGCGGCATTGGCGAGAAATTCCTTCACGAACGCCAGCGACAGCGAGCTGGAGCGAAGAATAGTCTCAGCCAGTTGCGTCATGCGTTCGTCATGGAAACGGGCGGTTTGCCGGCACAGCAATCCGGCGCTCATGTTCATGCCGCCGAGATAATTTTTCAAGTCGTGCGCGAGTATGCCGAGCAATTCATCCTTGTCCTCGGCCAGTTGTTTGAGCCGGTCGCGCGCCGTTTTCAGCGCCAGTTGCGTCCGCACGCGAGAAATCAGTTCGGCCCGGTTGAACGGTTTGGTAATGTAATCCACGCCGCCGGAATCCAGCGCGCGGACAATCAAATCCTTGTCGTCCGCCGCGGAAAGAAAAATGACCGGGATGTCCTTCCATTCGGGATGTTCCTTCAGTTGCTGGCAGACTTCGCAACCGCCCATTCCGGGCATGAGCAAATCCAGCAGGATCAGATCGGGCGTCCGCAGCGCCACGCGCTTCAAGGCGGTCGCGCCGTCCGCGGCGGGAATAATTTCGCAGCCGAGGCTGCCCAGCACCGCGCCGATGATTTGAAGATTGGCGGGCTGGTCGTCCACGACCAGAATTCGCGCCGATTCATTTTCGTTGAGCCGCGCGTAATGCTGCGCGGCGTGCCGTTCTTCCGCCGGCGCGGCCGCTGGTGTGTTGGCGCTCATGATGGGGAGCGTTGGCCGAGTTGTTCGACCAGCGCGGCAAACTCGCCCAGGTGTTTTTCCAGATCCGTCACGGCGTAATTCTCCGCGTCCCGGAGCAGTTTTTGCGCGTAGTGAACCAGCGGCTCGCATTGCCAGCGTTGCCCCAAACCTTCCAGACCCTGCGCAAACAACTTGCTTTCATTCACGGCCACGCTGTCGCGGATGGACGGCCACGGATCAAGGATCAGCCGGCGCAATTGGGAAACGAGCTCCTTCGGCGCGGGGGCAAAAGTTGCGGACCCGACGCCATCCCGGCCCGAACCATTCGTGTCCTTTGCCGGCTCCGCCCGGGGATTCCGCGGTAAAAAATCCGCGAGTTCGTCAAACAGTTCGCGTTTGGAAAACGGTTTGCGTACAAAGCCGCTGAACCGTTCCTTCCGGAAATCTTCCTGATGCGTCAAACTGGAGGCGGTCACGGCGATGATCGGGAGAAATTCCAGCCCGGGGGTTTTACGGATTTCCGCCAACGCCTCCTCGCCGTCCATGCCGGGCATCCGCACATCGAGCAGAAGAACATCGGGCTTCAGCTCGCGGGCTTTGGCCACGGCTTCTTCGCCGCTCGAACCAAAGAACAGATGGTGATGCGAACCGGCGAACATTCCGGCGATCAACTGGCAATTGGTTTCATTGTCATCCACCACCAGCAAGGTGGCCGGGCGCAATTCATTGAAATTCACTTCTCCGGCCGGGGATGGTTTGTCGGAAGCCGGCAGCCGCGCGGAAATGGGCACGTTGGGAAATCGCAAATGAAAGGCCGAACCCTGTTGCATCACGCTCGCCACGGTCACGGTCCCGCCCATGATTTCCGTGAGGCGTTTGACGATGGAAAGCCCCAGGCCCGTGCCCTGTTTTTCTTTTTCACGATGCGCGCCGGCCTGCACGAACGGTTTGAAAATCGCGTCCAGCTTGTCCTGCGGAATGCCCACGCCGGTGTCCTGCACTTCGATGACGAGCGTGACCCGACTGCTGGTCTGCTGCTTCTCCCAGGCGACCCGCACTTCGACGCCGCCTTTGTCGGTGAACTTGACGGCGTTGCCGACCAAGTTGATCAAAATCTGCCGCAGCCGGATGCGGTCCAGCAGCAGGGCGTGCGGCAGATTTTCGGCGGCATGACATTCCAGCTTGAGTCCCTTTTTGGCCGCGGGTTCGGAAAACAGCTTCAGGATGAAGTCGCAAATTTCGCGCAGATCGGTCGGTTCAGCATGCAATTCCATCACGCCAGCTTCAATTTTTGACATGTCGAGAATGTCATTAATGAGCAGCAGCAACGAGTCGGCGCTCGAGCGGATGGATTGCAGGTACTCCCGGTGTTTTGGCTCGCGCAAATCGCCTTGCAACAATTCGCTGAAGCCAAGGATGGCGTTCATTGGCGTGCGGATTTCGTGGCTCATATTGGCGAGGAACAGGGTTTTTTCCTGGTTGCTGTGTTCGGCTTGCAGTTTGGCCTGCGTCAACTCGCGTTCGCGTTGCTGATGCTTTACGGCAACGTAGGACAGCCAGATGGCGAGGAGCCCCGCGCCAATCCCGAAAACTCCCGCGACCAGCGTGGCCAGATTCGCGTGATACACGCGGTTGAAAACCTCCTGACGGACGGACAATTGCCGGTTCTGACAAATTCGGTCCAGCTTCCCAATCTGCGAACGCAAGTCATCCATCATGTTTTTGAGCTTGCCCGCGGAAACCATCGCCACCGCCTTGTCGAAACTTTTTGCGCGGAGGTCAATGACTTCATGCTGCCAACTGATGTTGGCTGCCACGTCCGCACGCAACTTCGTGACGCCCTCCAGCATGGGAGGATCGTCGTGAACCAGACGCACCAGATTTTCAAAATGCGCCGGAAGATTTGTCTCGGCCAAGTTGAACGGTTCAAGAAATGTTTTATCGCCGGTGATGACGTAACCGCGTTCTCCGGTTTCCAAATCCAGGAGCGATTCGTAAACTTGCTGCAATTCCTCCCGCGTGTATGTCACCTGTTTGCCGTAATTCATGCGCGCGTCAAGCTGCGCCCACGAGATCAGCGCCAGCACCACGCTCCCGAGCGAGAACGTCAGCCACGCGACCACGACCAGTTTGTAAAACTGTTTGTCCGCCTGCAGCCCCATGGATTCCTCTGTTTTTTCGACCCGACCTCCAAGGCGATGATCCCAATACAGGCTAAAACTTATACGCCGGATTAGGAAGTGTCCAGTGAGAAAGCGTCATGCCCGTGGCCGGGCGTGCAACTCGGCACCAGCACCATTTTTATGGCAGGGACGGCGCGCTGCTGTAGAGTTGTCAAGACATCGGTAACAGGTGGCCATTGACTTCGCTGACTGGATAAATGAACGGCAAGGTGGTGCTGGCGGCGAGGTTGAGATGTTTCCCCAGACATTCGCGGTCCTTTCGCAATTGATCCAGCGTGGTGGAAAGCGTCCGCCAGTCGCGTTGCAACCGGATCAGGCGCGCGTAAAGAAGCACGGCGGCGGCGGCGTAAAGCCCGGTCAAAACCAACAGCGCGATCAGCGGCGACCGTGGCCAGAACGCAACCACAACGGCGGCGGTCAGCGCCACGCCGGCAAGCAGACCAAAGGCCGCCACACCCAATGCCAGGCTGATGGCTCGCAAAATCCGCTCGCGTCCCTCCTGAACCTCCACCATCAGCAATTCGAGGCGGTTTCCACAGATGCCGAGCGCCCGCTGCGCCAGCCGTTTCGACGCATCCGCCAAATGGGGAACGGTGTCCGCCGGCGTTGCCATAACGAAATGTCAGTTACGGCGGCTCAATAATAATCCTATCAGCACGCCGGCGCCCAACGCCGCGCCGATGGCCTGATAAGGATGATCGCGGATGACCTGGTCGGCGGCTTTTGCGCCCGCGGCTGTTTTTTTCTGAACGCAATTCCAGGTTTCCCTGCCTTTTTCAATGGCCGCGGCAAGCCGTTTGCGGGCTTCCACAACTTTTTCTTCCGCTACCTGAGCGGTGGCGGCAAGCAACGCCTGTGCGTCTTGCACGAGATGTTTGCCTTCATCAAGGGTGGTTGTTTGTCTTTTCGTGATGATTTTGAGTTGAAATTTTCGTTGCGTTGCCGGGTTAAAGTTTCCGCCCTTGGATCAGCCGCACCAGGATCATGATGATGGCGACGACCAGCAGAATGTGAATGAACCCGCCCATCGTGTAATCCGAGACCAGTCCGAGCAGCCAGGCGATGATCAATATTAAAGCCAGGGTATAAAGCATGATCTTATGATGTGGGTTCTTCAGTTTTTTTGTATTATATTTCTCGCGACACGTTCATTGGCGTCTCATTCCTCGGGGGGAAATTTCGGTGATTAGCTTCTCCAGGTTTCCAAACCGCCTTCGGAACGGGACAGGATTGATTCAACGCCGGATTCTACGCCCGGGAGGCGATCGCCGTTGTTGTAAACAAAATCCAGACCGCATCGTCCGGCCAGCCGGCGCAGATAGGATTCTGAACGAGGCGGTGCGCCGGACGCGTCATTTCCCCGGTCCAAAAGCGCCAGCAGGGCCGGCGATCCACCTTCTTTCATGGGCAGCGCACATTCAATCCAGTTCCTGACGCAGGCGGGCAATTCGGCGCCGCCAACGGAAATGATAATGATGTCGGCTGCGGCGGCCTCGGCGGCTGCCTGCTCCAGGAGCTCCGGGTCACGCAACGCCTCAAATTGCCAGAAGCCGCTGTCGAACCACCAGGTCTCGCCTTTCATCTCGAACTCCGCTTCCAGTTGTGCGCCCATCCGACCCAACATCACTGCGGCTTCGATGCCGGTCATGAGGTCTTCGTGGGCGATGACGATTTTGAGATCAGAATTTCGCGCGTTCATATGTGCGGGAAGGTTGTCTGTTTTCTTTTCATAATCCGGTTTTCGTTTCCCAAAGCGCCGGTTGAGAGAGCCAGTCTGGGCGACGAACCACTGTTTGCTGAAACCTCTCACCCGGCTTTCTGCTTTTAGCTTTTAGCTGGCGCCGTGCCACGGTGATTCCTTTGCGATTTCCATCGGCGCACCGGCATTTTCGGCCGATGGACCGGGGCCCTGGCCTACGGAAATGATGCAACTTGCAAGCCGGCTGATTGCAGTTTGCAAAAGCCCCGGCCATTCTTTTTTCCGGCGGAAGTTCGGCGGGCGGCAAATGCTTGGACTTGCCGGGAAAATGGGTCCTGCAATTGGCCGGCACGCGAATTGCGAAAGGAACCCGTGCCGCGTCAAGTTGCGCGGCGGAAGCAAATATCCAAAAGGAAACATTTTATGAGCATGCTTACCGCCAAGGGAAATTGGAACATTGTCCGGGGCAAGCTGAAACAAAAATTTGCCCGGCTTGCGGACGACGAACTGCAATTCATCGAGGGCAAGGAAAACGAATTGCTTGGCCGCATCCAGAAACGCACCGGGCGGGCCAGGAAAATCAGCAGGCACGCCCTTGATGAATGTGGCGGCTGTAAACACTGAATGAATGCGGCGAGTGAAATAACCTATGAATGCGCCTGATGTTCACGTGGCTTAAAATTCGCTGAAGAGAGTGTTGCCAGGAAACGAACGACGCCAAGGCGGTATTATGCCGGAACAAAATCAATCGAACGCGCGCGGGAAGACAGGCGCGAGGGAAAATCGCCTTCGGTTCAGGCGGGTGAATTTTTGGGTGGGGAATTCCATCACAACGGACGGGCAGACCATTGAAAGGTGCAGCTTATGAAAAAAGCATCGTTGCTTAAAACAGCTTTGTTCCTTTGTGTCATCTCGCTCTGCTCAGGCGGATGCGTCGTCTATCCGCGAGCGTCTGTGGGAGCGGAGGTTGACGTCGTTGGAGAGCCTCCGGCGCCAATCGTCGAAGAAGTTTACCCCGCTCCCGGCGTCGGTTTTGTCTGGATTGGCGGTGCCTGGGCTTGGCACGGCCGTTGGGTCTGGGAAAGAGGCCGTTGGGCGCGCCCGCCGCATCCGGGCGCGGTTTGGGTTCCGCACCGGTATGACAATGGCCGACATGTCTACATCCGGGGTGGATGGAGGTGACGCGGCAACGCGCGGCAGAGCGAGATGGAATGGATTTGTTCGCATTGGCAGCCAGGCAAAGCGTTATGAAACCAATTCTGTCCATTTTGCTTGTGCTGGTTTTGCCGGCGTTGCCCGGGCCGGCCATGGATCGCTTTGAAGCGCTCTCACAGATCGAGTCGCACGACAACGACCGCGCGGTCGGGCCGCAGCGCGAGGTGTCGCGCTACCAAATTTTGCCGGAGTTTTGGGCGGGATCCTGGGCATGGGATGAACGAACAAACGTCGCCTTGCGGCCAACCGATCCGGCGGCCGCAGTAATTGTGGCGAAGGGGATCATGCAGACGCGGTGCAGCGCATTCGAAGCCCGTTACGGTCGCGCCCCAGACGATTTCGAGTTTTATATTCTCTGGCATCGGCCCGCCTGTTACATCGGCCGCGCCATTCCGCGACCCATCACCGCCGTCGAAGCAGAACGCGGCTGCCGCTTCGCCAGCCTTTGCCAACGGCGCGAAGGCGGCGAGCGCCAGGGCCAGGATGCGCGTGTCGCATTGGAAACGGAGCACAGATGAAAACCATTGAGCCTCCATTGGCGGCTCCACGGCGATTCGGCCCCATAGAATTACAATTTATGGGGCCGGCCCTTTTTGTTCTTCAGCCACCGGAACATCAACCCGCGCTGGCTTTTCCGACAGCGCC
Organism: Verrucomicrobiota bacterium; assembly: GCA_050013895.1. GTDB lineage: Bacteria > Verrucomicrobiota > Verrucomicrobiia > Limisphaerales > UBA11358 > UBA11358. The sequence goes on from JBEKEJ010000037.1 coordinate 13,417, forward strand.
CTGAGCTGGCGGCGGCGGGGGTGCCACAGCGGCGCACCAGGCATTTGAGATGAGGACACTGCCGACCTGCCGCCCGCGTTGGCCGCGTGAGATTCATTCGTTGCAAACTGCATTAATGGCGGGCCGATCTGATTGCACCTTGCACTGTCCTCCAAGTCAAAGCACGGCAAACGCGCTCCTTTTGCCGTGGCACGGTGTTCGCTGAATAAAACGACGGGAAACAAGGGATCAACTTAACCGCAGGATAAAAATATGAAAATGACCAGATCAACATGCTGGATGGCGGTTTGCGCGTCGGTGTTAGCGCTGACGACGGCGCTTAAGGTGTCAGCGGACCAGACGGCGGCTGCCGTCAAGCCTGATAAAACCTACACGGGCACGGTGAATGCCGTTGACCCGACCGAACGCACGCTCGATGTCAAGGGATTCATGCTGAACAAGAAGTTCAACCTCGGCGACAATTGCGCGTATGTGTTGTGGAACAAGCCGACGGGCGCAATCGGTGATTTGCGTCCGGGCGAAAAAGTCACGGTCGCCTACCGGGACGCCCACGGCGTGCTGGTGGCGGACAATGTGAAGCAGGTGCCGATGACGCGTGAGGGCATGGTGAAATCCATTGACCCGGCGGCGCACATCATGACGTTGCGGGTTCGCTCGCTGGACAAGAAGATCCGGTTGCCGGACGATTGCGCGGTCGTGTTGCGCGGCGGCACGTCCGGCGCACTGGCGGACATTGCAGCGGGCAACCACGTGACGGTCACCTACGAAACGCCGGACAACAAGCTGACTGCGCGGCAAATCGCCCAGACCAGCCAATTGTTCACCGGCACGCTGACGGCGGTTGACCTGAACAACCAGACCGTGAAGGCGAAGGCCGTGTTCAGTTCGAAGAAGTTTCACCTTGCCGACAATTGCGCTGTCGTGATCAACGGCAGGCCCGACGGCAAATTGAGCGAACTGAAGCTCGGCGACAAACTCGCGTTCAGCTACGATGACCTGAATGGGGTCAACATCGTTAACCGCATCGGCGCCGCGCCGCCGCCGGAAACGGAGACAACCCTGGTTCAGCCGATGCCGCCATAAACAAATACAGTCGTTAAACTGAAGCGGGCACGTTCCGAGAGGGACGTGCCTTTTTTTAAAATGGGTGCAGCACCGGGCTTAATTTATCAGCCGAGCCGCGCCAAGTTTGCAAATGTACGAGCCTGGCAGGTTCGTGAAATCTTCCACAAACGATCGCCGGCGGAAATGCCCGTGAAGATCATTGGGTAAGTGTAAAAAATTGACTTAGAGAAAATTTAGAGGAGTTATCCTTGACATGGAATGAAAACGTTCTATGGTCAGGGCTTGAGCGATGCCACAAGGAGTTGATTTCGAGTGGCTTATGGAAGGTGGGCCGCGTTCAATTCCGCCCTCAGCCCGCGGTCCCATGCTTCAACATCGCGGAATGGTAAAAAACCAGGCTGCAACTGCCGGCAAGAAACATCCGACGGAAAGATCACGCGCAGGAAGCGTGAACATTTTTGGGCGGAGAATGTCATTTTCTTGAGTGGATGGATAATGGCCGAAAACAATCTGAAAGCAAAGGCGGGCCGAAGGATTTACCCTTTGCGGCCCGCCGGGGTTCGCTTCCGGCAAAACGTTTTCTCCGGCTGCGCAGCGGCAGGGTGATTTCCCTTTGCGTTGCCGCGTTTTTGTGTCTGGGCGCGCTGGGTTGCGGCACGCTCACCACCCGCGCGGCAAGCTTTACCGCTGAGTTGGACCGTGACACCATTTCGTTGGGCGAAAGTGCGACGCTTTCACTCACCTTCGAGGGCGGCCAGTCGAAAAATGTTCCGGCCCCGAACGTTCCCGGATTGCAAATCATCCAGACCGGGACTTCCCAAAGTGTCAGCATCGTCAACAACGCGATGAGCACGGCCGTCACCGTTACCTTTTCCGTGACCGCTCGGCAGGCGGGCGAGTTCACCATTCCCGCGCTGACGGCGGACGTGAACGGCCAGCAGCTCGCCACCGCGCCGCTTAAGCTGAACGTGACCGCGGCCACCGCGCCCTCCGCCGCCGCGGTAAATTCCGGCAGTGAAGTCGCGTTCCTTAAATTTGTTTTCCCGAAAAATAAGATCTACGTCGGCGAAGCGGTGGTCGGGCAGCTGGATCTTTACCTGCGCGACGACGTGCAAAATTTCGGCAATTTCCAGTTGACCGGCACGCCTGCCGCCGGTTTCAGTCCCGGTAAAATCACCGAACTGCAAAGCCAACGCCGCCGGGCGCAAGTCGGGAATCGCGTTTATACGATCATTCCGCTTGCGGTTCCGCTCACCGCCGTGAGAACCGGCGCGCTCACGCTCGGACCGTTCACCGCCAGCGCCGTGGTCGTCCTGCCCCCGCAGAACCAAGGCGAGAATCCGTTCTTCCGGCCGTTTTTCAACCAGGGCGAACAGAAACAGGTCACGCTGGCAACGGAACCGTTCAGCGTCGAATCGTTGCCGTTGCCGGAGCAAAACAAGCCCCCCAATTTCACCGGCGCCGTCGGCGATTTCACCATGACCGCGACCGCCGGCCCGACGAATGTGACGGTCGGCGACCCCATTACGGTGCGCGTGCAGATTTCCGGCCGCGGCGCGCTTGGCGCCGTCGCGCTGCCGCCGCAGGATGCGTGGCGCGAGTTCAAATCCTATCCGCCCACGACCAAGCTGGAAACCAGCGACCAGTTCGGTTTTGAGGGCACCAAAACGTTCGAACAGATCATCTCGCCGCAGAACACCGACGTTCATGAGCTGCCGCCGCTGTCGTTCTCATTCTTCAATCCCGATGACGGCCAGTATCACACGCTGACCGAAGCCGCGGTGCCGCTCATGGTCAAGGCCGCCGGAGCCGTGCCGATGCCGACGTTTGCCGCGAACAGAAATCCGGCGGCGGAAAACCAGACCCCGCGGGACATTTTGCCGATCAAGGAAAATCTCGGAGCGCTTGAGACGGCAACCCTTCCGCTGGTGGCGCGGCCCGGATTTCTCGCCCTGCAAACCGTGCCGGTCATCGCCCTGCTCGCCGCCTTCATCTGGCGCAAACGCACGGACAGTCTGGCCAACAATCCGCGCCTGCGGCGGCAACGCGCCGTGGCGCAGCTGATTGATGGCGGATTGGGCGACTTGAACAAGTTCGCCGCGGAAAACAAATCGGAGGAATTTTTTGCGATGCTGTTCCGCCTGTTGCAGGAGCAACTGGGTGAACGGCTCGATTGCCCGGCGACCTCGATTACCGAAGCCGATGT
>JBEKEJ010000038.1:0-16664 GCA_050013895.1 Verrucomicrobiota bacterium
AATTCCGAAGTTGGGGAGCACACCCGCCCCGGGTGTTGCTGGACGCGCCTCGCGTCCAGCCGCTTGCGCGCGTGACGGACACCGGAGTTCGGGAAATTTCGCTGCGTCCGATGTTTTCCGCGCCGCCGTCGCGCTGGCGCACTTTGGCGCGCCGCGGACGGGCGCGGAAAACCGCACCCGGGGCGGGTGCGCTCCCCATCAACTTCGGAATTCGGGATAAACAGAAACGCCGGCGTCCGGCGTGGCGCACCAACATTGCCAAAGCCAACCCGCCGGGTCGGAGACCGGCGCTCCGGTTGCAACCAGACGAGTCATATTCACTTTGTGACACAAAGTAAAAGACCACGGCCTTTTCAATTTGTTCAAAAGTTTGTTTATTTGGATTTGTTTTGCTGGACGATTTGTTCCAGCAGATTGATGTATTCAGCGAACGCCTTGCGGCCCGCCGCCGTGAGCGAGCAGGTGGTGAGCGGGCGGTTGTTTTGATACGACTTGGCTACGGAGATATACCCTTCCTGTTGCAGCGCGCGGATGTGGGTGGTGAGGTTCCCGTCGGTCATGGTCAGCGTGTCGCGCAGTTCGGTAAACGACAGCTCCGGCGAGGCGGCGAGCATGGACATGATGGCCAGCCGGCCTTTTTCGTGAATCACGCGGTCGAGCTGTTGAAAAGGTTCCGGGTTCACGCCGCATTCTTTCCTTTTTCGGTCAGATACAAATACGCGCCGTAGGCCAGATGCAGCACGCCGAAGAAAAAGCCCATCAGCCAGTGAGGATTGAACTCGAAATCCATCAGATTGAGCATGAAGGCATAAAAAAGACCGCATGAACTCAAGATGAATATCCAACCAAACCACTTGATTCCCCGCGGCATAAAAAATCCCGCAGCATGCAGTGCGCAACCATAAAACAAAACCCACATCAACGACGCAGCCGGCTCAATGCCATGGCCGAAAACGATCAACAGCAATCCCCCCATGCACAATCCCGCCAGCAACGGCGGCAGCAAGGCCTGGGCGACGCGCCGGGTCGGTGGCGACCAAAACGGTTCGTGATCTTTGAGCGCCTGACGCCTCGCGATGAGAAATGCGCCCGCAATCGCAACGAGTGCCGTGCCGAGCCAGAGCCCGCCAAAGGCCGGCGCCGAGTCCAAACGAAAAACAATTCCCCCGCCCGCCGCCAATACACCCACGCTGCCGGCCAACAGCATGATCGGCGCGAGCGCACGGCGGTACAGCGCCGAACGCTCCATTAAAGTCCGGATGGTTTGCAGATGCTCAGCGGCCCAATTCGTATCCATGCAGACACTTTGCATCACAAAGCTACTTTTGGCAAGCAAAAAAACCACCTGGAATTCTGCAGTGTCCGAATCTGGGTTGTAGTGTCGGCACTGTGCGCCGATTCATTCGAGCCACAGGCTCGACGCTACAGCAAATCTGGACATTACCCAAAACCCTGCCGGCTTGATTTTCGCGCCGCTTCCGCTGATGCTTTTCCCTTCGATGCCGCCGCCGAAGAACATTTCTCCCCGCCAGCGCGTGCTGGCGCAGTGGCACGGCGTGGATTTGTCGCCGCTGGAAGCCGCGCAGGCCGTGCGCGCCCGGCGCGTCGGCGACGTGCTGCCGGGCGTGACGAAGAATTTGCGGCTGGACGACCGCCGCGCCGAGGCGGAAATCGTCAAGGTGTGGAATTCGTTGATTGACCCAAACATCGTCGCGCACGCGCAGCCGGCCGGATTGCGCAAGGGCACGTTGTTCGTGAGCGTGGACAGCAACGTGTGGCTCGCCGAGATCGTCCGCTATCGCCGGAAGGAAATTCTCGACCGGTTGCAACACAGCTTCGGAAAGAATTTGATTCAGCGGATTTCCTTCCGCGTCGGTTGAAGTTTTTTACCACGAAACACACGAAATGCGCGAAAGCAACTGCGGAATCAGCCCCAAAATATTTCGTGTGGTTTGTGTATTTCGTGGTTCGGACTAAATCATCAGCATCATTTGCTTTGGCGTGAGCAGCCAAACGAGCGTTGCGCACCGGCCAGGACTTAACTTCCCGGCATCCAATTTGCACAGGCCGCCCTTTTTGAAATCCATCATCAAGTCCATGCCGCCCGTCGTGAGCAATGAAACCACGCGGCTCAAATAAGGTTCATGGCCGACCAGCAAAATGTTTTCCGGCGCGGGCCTTGATTCGTTCAACTGCCTGATCAGGATTTTCGGGCTGCCGTCCGGCGCAAGCGCGTTGGAAAATGCGAGCTGCTTTTTCAATTTCAAAGAGCCGGCGACGATTTCGGCGGTTTGTTTCGCGCGCAAATATGGGCTGGAAAGAATCAGGTCGAAGTGCAGGCCCATCCTCTTCATTGCGGCAGCGGTCTGCCGGAGCTGGCGTTTGCCTTTCTGGATCAGCGGGCGCCCGGCATCGTTTTCATAACCGGGCGTGCCGGGTTCAACCGCGACTCCGTGGCGTAAGACGTGGATTTTCATGACGGGAACATACACGGCGCCGCGCCCGGCGCAATGTCCGCAAAACGTAACATTTTTCGGTTGGGTTTCCGCGCTGGCTCCTTGTAGCTTTCCGGCGCATGGGACCCGTCCGCCGCGCTTGCACCGCCGAAGCGACTCCCGTTCCGCCCCGCACGGAGTCGTTGACGCGAAGGCGTGCCGTCATCGATGTCGGCACCAACTCGATCAAATTGCTGGTCGCCGACGTGTCGGGGCGCGACGTGCGGCCGGTGCATGAAGAAAGTCGCCAGACGCGGCTCGGCAAAGGCTTCTACGAAACGCACCGGCTCCAGCCGGAAGCGGTCGCCTGCACCGCCGAAGCCGTCTGGGAATTCGCCCAAATCGCACGCGAAAGAAATGCCGATTCCATCCGCGTCATTGCCACCAGCGCCGCGCGCGACGCGGTGAATCCCGGCGATCTCACCTCGGCCATCCAGCGCGCCTCCGATCTTAAAGTCGAAATCATCTCCGGCGAACGGGAAGCCGAATGGGTGTTTCAAGGCGTGACGACAGACGCGGAACTGGCGAAGGCGCCGTTGTTGTTGCTGGATGTGGGCGGCGGAAGCACGGAGTTCATTCTTGGCCAGGGCGAACGCAAGCATTTTGCGCGCAGTTTTCCGCTGGGCACGGTGCGGCTCATGGAAAAATTTCCGCACAGCGACCCCCCAACCCGCGGCGAATTCAACGCCTGCCGGGACTGGATACGAGATTTTCTGAAAGACCAAGTCCGCCCCAAACTGGATCCCGCCTTGCGACGCGAAGCCCGTTCCTCCTCCGGGGAGATTCAACTCGTCGGCACCGGCGGCACCACCAGCATCCTGGCGCGCATGGAGGCGAAGCTCGACCACTACGACCGCGCCCGCATCGAAGCCACGCAGTTCAGCCTTGAACAGGTGCGGAGGCATCGGCGGCGGCTCTGGCGCCTGCCGCTGGCCAAGCGCAAGGAAATCCCCGGCCTGCCGAAATTGCGGGCGGACGTGATTCTCACCGGCGTCGTGATTTACGAGATGGTGATGGCGGAATTCGGCTTCAACCAGCTCCGTGTCAGCACGCGCGGCCTGCGCTTCGCCGCCGTGATGAACTGATACAAATACGGACAGGCACGGACGAAGACAGGAAATCTTTACGCGAATTGCGCTAATTGCCGCCAATTTTGCCCCGGGAAATCCGAGTCGCATCAACTCGTGTAGTTCGTGTCAAAGCCGTCGGATATCTTCCTTTGCGCCCTTTTGAGCCTTTTGGCGGCCATGAATTCCCTCTCACGTCCTTCGCCGCCCACGCAGTTGGTCAAGCCCGGCATTCCCCGTCAGCGATGCCCACCGCCACCATGAAAGCCGCCGCCTCCGCCGTGAAAGCCGCCGCCTCCACCATGAAAGCCGCCGTCTCCGCCGTGAAAGCCACCGCCCCCGCCGTGAAAGCCGCCACCGCCATGCCAGCCACCGCCGTAGTGTCCGCCCCAGCCGAACGAGAACGACAGCGCCGGGTAAGGCCATCCGTAGTAGCCATAGTAAGGATAATAGTACGGTTGGTAATAATACGCGTAGTAATCATACGTCTGCGTGTCGGGAATGACGTAGACCGTCGAGGACTGGGCGGGTTGGACATACGTCGCCTGCGGTTGCGCGACAACGGTCGTGTTTTGGGAGTTGCCGTTATCCGGATTGTTCTGTGGCACCGCGGCTTGCGCCGTCGTCAGCCGGCCACGCTGCTCCAGCATGGCGTTGATGATACGGTCGGACACCCCCAGTTGCTTCAGGTAAAGAATCTGGTTCGCGTCCAGACCGTAGCCGTTACCGGAATTCTGGATGTAATTGACGATGACATCCTCGCCTACGTTCGCGCGCGTGAGTTGCACGACGTCCGACACGCCATACGACAATTGCGGGGTGGTCGGACTCGCCGCGGCCGGTTGAGCGGCGGCGGACGTGACGGTCGCCGCGGTGGTGGAAGTGGAAGATTCCTGGGCCACGGCTTTCGCCGTCAAAAAAGCCACCGCCGCGCCGGCTGTGATGGTCAGGACCAGACTTTGAAGGCTTCGTGTTTTCATAAAATCAGCACCTAAAGATTGAACACTGGAAGGTCGCGCGAGTTGCACTGACTGTCAACTGCGGAAAGAGTAAATGGAGCGCCGGTCTCCGACCCGGCGCGATTCGGAAAAAGCAACGAAAAGCGCCGGACCGGAGGCCGGCGTTCCCGTCGTGGCTGACATCCTCGTTTCTCAAGTTTTGCGCGGTCCAGCTTCTTTCCGCCGGAATTCTTGTTCCCGTCTTCTAATTTCATCGCCCAAAAGCTCTTCTGCCGACCAGCCGCGGGCCTGGGCGGATGCCGCGAGTTCAAAAAGTTGATCCGCCAGCTTCGAGTGCGTCAGCGTTTTTCCCCGGACCGTGCCATCGGCAAGTAACTTTGCTTTCTTGGCCCTTTTAGCCAGCTTTTCGGCCCGGAGCAGCGCCGGCAGATGTTTCGGAATGCCGTCGAATACGGAATGGCGGGCGTGTCGGGTGCCGTGTTTTTCGGCGCGCTTGATTTTTTCCCAGTTCACCCATACTTCGTCCACGTTCCTGACCTTGGTTTTGCCGAAGACGTGCGGGTGGCGGCGGATGAGCTTGTTCACGAGCAGGCGGCAAACCTCTTCAAAATCAAACGCGCCGCGCTCGCGCGCCAACTGGCAATGGAAAACGACCTGCAACAGCAAATCGCCGAGTTCCTCCGCCATCTCGTGGTCGTCGCCCGCCTCGACGGCGTCAATCAATTCATAGACCTCCTCGATGGCGTGGCGGCGCAGCGTCATGTGGTTTTGCTCGCGGTCCCATGGACAGCCCGTGGGCGAACGCAGCCGCGCCATGACGCGCAATAAATCCTGGATGGCTGTGCGCTGCTTCATTCGGAAAAACATCGAACATCGAACACCGAATGCCGAACGCTGAAGGTCCCACACGCATCGCGCAGCGGCAGGAACTTCGATGTTCGAAGTTCGATGTTCAGCGTTCGATGTTTCATTTACAGGATTACTAGATCATCCCGATGCACGAGTTCTGCCTTGGGCAGTTGGCGGGCGCGCACGGCCGCGGAATCGAATCGCGCGATGCCGCGCGCGAATTCCGTCCCGTCCAGATCGCAAATCCGCACCACGTCGCCGGCGGCGAATTCGCCCTCGCACCGCGCCACGCCCGGCGGCAGCAGGCTTTTGCCCTTTTCGCGCAGGGCGCGCTTCGCGCCGTCGTCCACGAACAACGCGCCCTGGGGATGATGGAAAAACGCAATCCAGCGCTTGCGCCCCTGCAATCTTTTGGGTTCGGCGACAAACAGCGTGCCTTCGTCTTCGCCGCCAAGGATTTTCGCCAGCACGTTTTTCTTTTTGCCCGAGGCGATGACGAGCGGGATGCCGGAGCGCACGACGATTTTGGCGGCTGCGATTTTCGATTTCATGCCGCCAACGGCGGTGTCGCTGTCCGTGCCGCGCGCGAGTTTTTCCAGGGCGGGATCAATTTTTCCGATGACGGAAATGGTTTTGGGATTGGCCCTGCCGAAATTTTCAATGACGCCGTCCACGGTGGTGAGGATGACGAGCAGATCGGCGGGCAGCAGCGACGCGACCAGCGCGGACAGCTTGTCGTTGTCGCCGAACTTGATCTCGGTAAACGAGACGGCGTCGTTTTCGTTGATGATGGGCACGACGCCGCGGCCGAGCAGCGTGACGAGCGTATTGCGGGCGTTGAGATGGCGTTCGTGATGTTCGAGGTCGTCGTGCGTGAGCAGCACCTGCGCGACGTGCAGCCCATGCCGCGCGAACAGGTCCGCATACGCGGTCATGAGCCGCGATTGGCCGACGGCGGCGCAGGCCTGCAATTCGGCGAGTTCCGTCGGGCGTTTCTCCAGGCCGAGCGCGCCCATGCCCGCGCCAACCGCACCGCTGGTGACGAGGACGACTTCCTTGCCGGATTTTCTGAGCGCGACGAGTTGGGCGACGATTTGTTCGAGCTGGGCCGGGTCGGGCTGCTTGCGGCTGTCCGTGAGCACGCCCGTGCCGAGTTTCACGACGAGGCGGACGGCGGTCTTGAGCGGGTCACGATGCACGCGCCGAGGTTAGGCAAAAATCCGGGCGCGGAAAATGCAAAAGTGACGCGCAAAAGCAGCGGGCGGGTTCCTCCGGAAATCAGAATCTCACTCCAACGTGCGGACAATTTTATGTTGCATATGCAACACAGATTTGTCCACACGGGGGGGCGGGATTCTTGACCATGTGACACGTGGGCGGCTTTTGCTGCCGGTTTCAGTTTCTCAATGCCCGGGATTTGGCGGCGCCAGCAGCGAGCCAAAAATGTCCCCGCCGCGCAGCGCCACCAGCAAGGCCAAACCCGCCAGGTCGGTTTGCGATTTTACGTTTCGGAGCGGCAAATCTTCGATGCCAATAATCTGCTCGCGGTTATTCCGCTGGTTCTTCAGGTCAATGAATCTGACCTTGCCGATGGAGACGTTCAAGACGTCTATGGATTTGAAGTCGTAGCCGGTTTGCTTTTTGAAGCTGGCTGCGCCGCCGGATTTTTTGGCCGTCAAGGGGATGCCGAGGGAAAAGAGGTTTGTCTGCCCGGCCTCGTTCTTCACAATGTCAAATTCGCTGAGGTTGAAACAAAGAAGGGTGAGATGGATCTCGTGGCGCGTGAGCGCGGCGCGGTCGTATTCAACGTGGATTTCCGGGATGTTCAGGAACGGCGTGCCGCCGAAGTCCGGCGGATTGTAGAGCTTGAGGTTTTGAATCTCCACGGTCGGTTCGATGAGGCCGACCGAAAATTTTCCGATTTCGGCGTCCATGCCGGTCTGGGCGCGAACGCGATTTTCGACCACGACACGCAGGATCGAATTGAGCGACAGCAGCAGGATGACGACCAGCACCACCGCCAGCAGGAACAGGCGGAACAGCCATTTGAAAAACCATTTCATCATTTTTGATTTAAGATTTACGATTTACGATTTTGCGGCGCGCGCTGCCGTGGGACAAATCATAAATCATAAATCGTAATTCATAAATCACACCGCCACGTCTTCGGGGCGGACTTCGAGGCATTCGTCCTGGTCCTCCCAGACGGCGGCGGCGTAGGAATGCAACAGTTTCGGCGCGAGTTCGCGTCCGGCGCGCGCGAGCAGTTGCTCCGCCTGCTGCGCGGCGTTTTCGCAGGCGGCGTCGTAATTTCCCACGCGCCGGCGCTGGCGATCATCCCAATGCGCGACGGCGTGGACGGGTTCATATTGTTGCGCCCACAGTTCGAGTTCGGCGCGCAGCTCGGCGGGGACTTCATCGAACGGCACGAGCGTTTCATTGCAATGCTGGCAGATGAGGCCGGACTCACGCACGTCGCGGGTGAGCAACGGCAGGACGGGCGCGCGGCAGCACGGCGCCTCGGCGTAGGCGGCGGGCGGCGTGGCCAACCGCTTGAACCAGATTTGCCGGTCGTACGCCAGCTGCGCCGCCAGCCGGTAGGCGCCGACGAGCGGGTGCGACAGCCGCCACGCCCTGCCTTCCAGCTCACCGAGCGTTTGCGCCAGCCAGCGCGCGAGCGTGAGGTCGTCCCATTCCTGAAACGCCCGGCCATATTCCTGCCAGAGCCGGTCGAGCGGCGAATCCGATTCAAATGCCATGGCCGCAGCATGGCGCGGCGGAAAAGTTTTGTCGAGCGGCGTCGCGATGGGGAAAGCCAGTCATGCCCCGACGAACTGTTGGTTCACGAATTGACTTCGCGCAATGAATGAATGAGAAGAATAGTTTTAATTCTATTATGCCGGACGGTCGTGTTGCTGATTCTTTGGCTGTTGGCGGGTCATTGATTAACGCCACCGCAACAGCCGCAGTGCGTTGCCAATAACAATCAAATCCGATGCGCCCATGGCCGCCGCGCAGAAAATCGGGCTGATGAAGCCCAATGCGGCAAGCGGCACGCCGAGCGCGTTGTAAAAAAACGCCCAGAACAGGTTTTGCTTGATCGTGCGCAACGTCGCCCGCGCCAGACCCAGCGCCTCCGGCACGGCCTCGATTTCCGATTTCAGCAGGATGATGTCCGCCGCCTCGCACGCGACGTCGCTGGCGCGGCTCACGGCGACGCCGAGATCGGACTGTGTGAGCGCGGGCGCGTCGTTGATGCCGTCGCCCACGAACGCGACGCAAGTGGCACGGGCGTCCCGCCCGTGTGCTGCAGCTTCGGATCGAACGGGCGGGACGCCCGTGCCACTACCCGACTGCAGTTTCTTCACGAACTCCGCCTTTTGCTCCGGCCGCACTTCGGCGAACACATTTTCCGCCACGATGCCGACCTGCTTGGCGATGCTCGCGGCGGTCAGGAAATTGTCGCCGGTAACCAAATAGGTTTTGAGTCCCTGCTGTTGCAGCCGCCCGATGACGTTTGCCGCGTTCGGCTTCACCGTGTCGCGCACGGCGAACAGGCCAAGCAGGGTTTTGTCGGAGGCCAGCCCGACGACGGTTGCGCCCTGTCCCGACCATTCAGCAATGAATTTTTCACCCGCGGCCAAATCCACGCCCGATTCGCGCAACCAGCGTAATGACCCAAGTCGTACTCTGGCCGTTGGATGTTGGATGTTGGATATTGGATATTCGATGTTTGCTTCGACGCCCGCTCCGCGAATTTCCTTCCAATCCTTTAGCGTGGTGCCGTTTGTAAAAACGCGGTCGCCCGCGCTCTGATGAGATGCGGCCACGGCCTGGCTGACGGGATGCGTGGAATGACGGGCAAGCGCGGCGGCGATTTGCGCGATGGGAGCGCCGGCCTCCGGCCCGGCGTGTGGCAACAAGCTATCCTCGCCGAGCCGTGCCGGAGGCCGGCGTTCCGATCCGCCGGACAAACTGGAGCTTGAACTCCAACTCGCCGTCACTACGGGTTTTCCGACGGTCAGCGTGCCGGTCTTGTCAAAAACCACGGCGGTGATTTTGCCCGCCTTCTCCAAAGCCACGCCGTCGCGAATCAAAATGCCGCGTCGCGCGGCGGCATTGGCGCCGGCCATGATGGCGGCGGGCGTGGCCAGACCCATCGCGCAGGGACAGGCAATGATGAGCACGGCAGCGGCAATGATGAAACCCGCCGCCGCGCCAGCCGGCGAGTGCGCGTGCCAGAAGATTGGGGCCAGCGCGTCATGAATTCTGCCCGCCGATTCCGGCGCAAATCCCCACCAAAATCCGGCGGCGATGGCGATGGCGACGACAACCGGGACGAACACGCTGCTCACGCGGTCGCCGAGGCGCTGGATGTCCGCGCGGCTGGTCTGGGCGCGCTGGACGACGGCGATGATGTTTGCCAGCGCGGTGCTTTCGCCGGTGGCGGTCACGCGCATGATGAGCCGGCCGTTCAAATTCACCGTGCCGGTGAACAGTTCGCTGCCGGTTTTTTTGTCGGCAGGCATGGATTCGCCGGTGAGCATCGCCTCGTCCACGGCGGATTCGCCTTCGATGACCGCGCCGTCCACCGGCACGCGGTCGCCGGGGCGCAACGCAACCAAATCTCCAGATTTTAAGTCCGCGACCGGGACATCGCGTTCAACATCCATGTTCGCATCGGAGCGCCGGTCTCCGACCCGGCGCGTTTCGATATGGTCATCGTCAAGCCGGGCCGGAGGCCGGCGTTCCAATCTTCTGGCGGTTTGCGGGGCGAGGTTGAGCAGGGATTTCAAGGCGCCGGAGGCGCGGTCACTCACGCGGGCTTCCAGCCAATGGCCGAGGCTGATGAGTGTGATGATGGCGGCCGCTTCCATGAAATAAACGTGCCCGCCGGCGCCACCTGGCAGGGACGAAGCCTCCGGGCGAAGGCCTGTGAACAGCGCCCACGTGCTGTAGCCGAACGCGGTCGTCGAGCCGAGCGCGACGAGCGTGTCCATGTTCGAGCTGCCGATTTTGAGCTGGTTCCACGCGCCGCGATAAAATTGCGCCCCGGCAAAAATCTGGACCGCGCCGGCCAGCGCAAGGGAAAGCCATTGAAACCACGGCTGCAGGGCTAGGCCGAATCCCCACTCGCCGATCATCAGGAAAGCGGTGACGAAGACGCCCAGCCACAAATTGAGCTGCCAGTCCTTGTGTTTGTGCGCGCAAACCGCGTCGTCGGTTTGAAGTTCCCTGGCTTCGTAGCCGGCTTGTTTGACGGCGGCGATGATGGCCGGAACATCCGGCTGCGCATCGGAACTCCAACGCACCGTTGCGTTTTTATTTGCAAGCGAAACGGTCGCGCTGTGCACGCCGGGCACGCTTTGAATTGCTTCGGTGACATGCCGCGCGCAGTTGGCGCAGGTCATGCCGTTGACTTGCAGGTTCGTCACGTTGAGAGCTTATCGCGGGCGTGGAATTTTGTCGAATTCGCCTGAAGACAAATCTGGCGGAAGGGGTGGGATTCGAACCCACGTTAGGATTGCTCCTAAGCCTGATTTCGAGTCAGGTGCCTTCAACCACTCAGCCACCCTTCCGCTGCGGTGCCGGGCATTAAACCAGAAACCGGCGCGCGGTAAATCTTATTCGGGTGAACCGTTAAACCGATCATGGTCCGCATCAGTTGGGCGGCGGAACTTTTTTGAGTGAGCGCAGGATGTAGTAGGCCACCGGCGTTGCCACCAATGACAGCAGCACGGAAATGCAGAGCGCGCCGATGACGGCCACGGCCAGCGGCCGGAGCATGTCCGCGCCCGCGCCGATGCCATAAGCCAGCGGCAGCATGCCCAGCGCGGCGGCCAGCGACGTCATCAGCACCGGGCGCAACCGGCGGTGCCCGGCGCGCACGAGTGATTCCACCAGTTCGACGCCGTGGTCCTGCAATTGCCGGGAAAAATCCAGCATGAGGATGCCGTTCTTGGCGACGATGCCGATGCCGATGATCGCGCCGAGGATCGAAACGATGTTCAGCGTGATGCCGGTGAGCCACAGCGCGGCAACCGTGCCGAACAACGCCAGCACGGAGCCGAAAACAATCGCCACCGGCTCGTTGAAGGAGCGGAATTCAATCAGCAGCACGGTGAACACCAGCAGGATGGCGGCGAGCAGCACCACCATGAGGTTGCGGAAGGATTCCTGTTGCTGCTGATAAAGTCCGCCGTATTCCACCGTGCCGGGCGGCAACCATTTGTCCTGGCTCAATTTGTCCTGGATTTCGCGCATCGCGCTGCCCAGATCGCGGCCTTCAAGCCCGGCGTGGACGATAATGTCCTGACGCAAATCGTCGCGGATCAACTCGACTTCACTGGGATCCACGCTCACGTCGGCGACCTGATTCAACCGCACGACTGCGCCGGCGGACGTTCGAATTGGCAATTCACGCAGTGCGGCGACGCTGTTGACGCTTGACGGTTCGTCCAGCACACGAATGTTGACCACGCGGTCGCCTTTGAGCATGGATGACGAGACCTGGCCGAGCAGCGCGGTGTTCGCGGCCTCGGCGATGTCCTGGGCGGTGAGGCCGGACCGCTCGGCTTTGTCGGGGCGGACGCGCAGGTTGATTGACGGTCCGGTTTCCGTCAGGCCGTCGAACGCTTCCACAACGCCGGGAATTTTTTTGATTTGTTCAGCGACCCGCGGCGCGGTCTGCTCCAACCATTTCAAGTCCGGCGAGAACAATTTGATTTCGATCGGGTGGGGCGTCAGTTGCAAATCGCCGATGACGTCGGTGAGAATGCCGGGAAATTCCCAGCGCATCATCGGGAACCTTTGGCTGAACTCGTGCCGCAGTTCGGCGATGACCTCCTCCGTTGTGTGCTCGCGGTTGGCCTTGAGCTTGACCGCGAAGTCGCCGCGATACGGCTCGGTAATGAACATGCCCATTTCCGCGCCGAGCCGCCGGGAATAACCCTCGATATCCGGCTTGGCGCGGAGAATGTCTTCCGCCTCATTGAGGATGCGCGACGTTTCCGTGAGGCTCGTGCCGGGCGGCGCCCAGTAATCAATTACAAAACCGCCTTCGTCAAAGTCGGGCAGAAAATCGGATTCCAAATGCTGGTAAATAAAAATACCGGCCGCAAAAACCAGACCGCACGCCAGCAACGTCAGCCAGCAATGTCGCAACGCCACGCGCACGGCGCGTTCGTAAATCCGGATGACCCGCGCCAGCAGAAATCCGCCTTCCAATCCCGTCGGCGTGTGGCCGTGCTCCATCTTTTCGCGCTCACGGATAAGCCACGCCGCCAGCGAGGGCGTCAGCGTGAGCGCCAGGACCAGCGACACGAGCAGCGACACAACCATCGTCAGTGCCAGCGCCCGGAAGAACACGCCGGCGACGCCGGTCAGAAACGCGAGGGGGATGAACACCACGACCGGCGTCAGCGTCGAGCCGATGAGCGGATAAAAAATTTCGCCGATGGCTTCCTGGATTCCCGCCAGCCGCGGCCGGCCCGCGGCGATTTTGACGCACATCGCCTCGACGACGACGATGGCGTTGTCAATAATCAGGCCGATGCAGGCCGCGATGCCGCCGAGCGTCATCATGTTGAAGGTCATGTTCGCCAGCTTCATGGCGACGAATGTGATCAGCACGGTGATGGGAATGGTGACGATGGCGGTCCACACGCTGCCCCAGTTTTTCAGGAAGAAATACAGGATGAACACCGACAGGATGAGTCCGAAGAGGATGGCGTCCCAGACACTCCCGACCGAATCGCGCACGAATTGCGACTGGTCATAGTAAAACGCGAGGCGCAGGTCCGGCGGCAATTCCTGCCGGAGCTGCTGCAATTGCGCCTTCAGCGCGCTGGCGATGTCCAGCGTGCTGCCGCCGGGCTGGCTTTGAATATTCAACAAAACGGCCTTGCGGCCCAGCGCGGTGATGTCAGTGAAGGCCGGCGCCGGTCCGCGCTCGACGCGCGCCACGTCCCGGACACAAATCGGATGGCTGCCGCGGACGGCAACCACCACGTTGCCAATGTCCTCCGGCGAATGGACGCGCCCGTCCACCGTCGTCAGGTAAAGGTGATAATTTTCCTCGATCATGCCGGCGGGCGCGACGAGGTTGTTTTTCGTCAGCGCGTCGCTCACGTCCGGCAAACCGAGGCCGGCGGACTGCAATTTGAGCGGGTCCACGATGACGTGATATTCCGGCACGTGGCCGCCGAGGATCTCCACCTTGGCGACGCCGGGGATTTGCAGGAAGAGCGGCTTCAACTCGTAGTTTGCCGTCTCCCACAAATCCATGATGTCGCGGTTGGAGCTGGTGAGGCTGATGCCGATGATGGGAAACGCGGAGAACGTCACGCGCTCGACCTCGGTCCCGGCGGTCGCGGGCAAATCGCCGCGGATTTGCGAGAGCCGGCCCAGCACATACAGTTCCGAGCGCTCCATGTCCACCCGCCAGTTGAAAAAAATGTTGATCTGGGCCGAACCGCGCTTGGTCGCCGAGCGCACGGAAACCGCGCCCGGAATGTCCTTCATCGCCTCCTCAATCGGCCGCGTGACCGTGGCCATCATCTCGTCGGCGGGCATGATGCCGTTGTCCACGAGAATGACGACGCGCGGAAAATCCGTCTGCGGAAACACCGACGACGGCGTGTGCAGCGCCGAAAAAACGCCCGCCAGGCACAGCGCGACGGCGATGAACGTGATGGACAGCGCGTGCCGCGTGGCGAACCGGCCCAGGCGCGAGGATGAACTGTTCAGGGCAATTGGCATGGGGGAATAAACAAACGCGGTTCCGACAGAGGAATGGGGACAAAGGAATTATGCTTCGCACCAAAAAGGATTTGAAACCAATTCTTGTGTTTCCATTCCATTGTTGAATTTATGTGCTTCATCGCGTGATGGTTGTAAATTGAATTTCGTGGTGGTGCAGGTTGATCCAGTGCAGGGCGACCAGGGGTGTCAAAGCGAGGAAACGGCGCAGGTGCGCCTCATAGGCGTTGCAACCTTCCGGCGCAAGCGCGGTCAGGCGAAAGGCCGCCGAATCCGCCACCAGCGGAACGGTTTGTGTGCCGAGCGGTAAACCATTTCGCTGGAGCGGCGCCTTCTGGAGGACCTTGGCTTCCCCGCCGAGAAAATGAATGAGCGCTTCCTCATACAAATGACAATCGAGAAACGCGCCCCAGGCTGCGACCATTTCCGTCAGGATTTCCGGCAACAACCGGCAACGTGAAGTCTGTGGCTGCCAGCGTTCGGTCGCGAGACGGTAGCGATGGCGCTCCGCGGCGGACACTGCGGCGTTGACGGTGCGGTATTCGACGGATGCCGGGCGGAGATTGACCAGTTTGCCATGCGGTGCCCCAGTTATCAGGAGATAGTTCAGCAGTTGGCTGTCGTGTTCACTTACGAGCGCGACGGCGGTTTTCAATTCCATGATAAACGATTCCTGAATAACGAGATCGAGCCGGTAGTTTTTGGTAAAGTCGCGTAGTGAAACCGAGAGCGGCACTTCGGTCGCCACCGGCCCCAAGCCGCCGGCCTGCAAGCGGAGCGCGATGTCGCTTTGATACACCGCTTCATCGCACAAACGGCCCAGCTCATTTTGCGAAGCAAAGACGTGCGCCATAATTTTCCGCGACAACGCATCAAATTCCTGCCGCGTCAGGCGCTTCAAGGGCATTCTGGCCGAAATGTTCATGGCGATTTTGTGTTGTGAAATCAAATTGCTTTGTCCCCATTCCTTTGTCCGTTCTCCTTTGTCCGACTCATTGTTGAACCCGGATTTTGGTTCTGCCCGGCAACCCGTAGGCGCCCACGGTTACGACGGAATCGCTTTCCTTGAGCCCGGTTCCAGCCACTTCCACCCAGCCGTTTTCGCGGAAACCCGTTTGTACGGGTGTTTGGGTTGCTTCATCGCCGTTGACCAACGCGATGACGCTGTTCCCGCTTTCATCCGTCACGACACTTTCCGCCGGTGCGGCGAGGCAATTCGTGTGAGCCGCCGTGATGATTCGCAATCGGACGAACTGGCCGGGGCGCAATCGGCTGTCTGCCGGCAACGTTGCGCGCATCAAAACCGTGCCGTTGTTCGCGTCCACCGCCGGGCTGACGAATGACAGCGTTGCCGTAACCGGTGGTTGGGTCAGTACCTGCACGTCCTCGCCGGTCTTCAAATCGCCCGCTTCCGATGCCGGAATGTCGGCGCTCACCGCCAGCCGGTTCAAATCCATCACCTCAGCTACGACCATGCTCACATCCACCGCTGCGCCGGGTTTGACGTTGAGCCGCGTGACGGTGCCGGACAGCGGCGCGGTGACTTGCAGCGCGGCCAGTTGCGCCTCGGCGTCCTGCACATTTTTCAGCGACGTATTTTGCTGGGCGAACAATTTGTTTTGACGCTCGACTTCGGCCTGGGCGTAAGCAAACGTCGCCGTCCCTGAATTCAACTCCACCAGGACGTCACCTTTCTCCACCTGCTGGCCTTCAACGGCGTTCACTTTGGTCACGACTCCGGCGGTTGGCGCGGCGAGCTGTGCGCCGGCCGCGGGTTGTTCCGCCGTGGCCGGTGCCGATTCCACCGTGCCGTAGCCGGTGACGTAACGATGCAACGTCATGCGTTTGAGTGTGCCGACCTGGACGCTGATGACACTGGGCACGGTTTCCCCTTCATCCGACCCGGAAGTTGTGCCGTGCGATTTGACGAGCGCATAAATGCCCAGCCCGAGGCAAAGGACAATCACGCCGCCGACGAGGATTTGTTTTCGTTTCATTGTTCAGTATTGGGAAAATTATTTTGGACCGCGCGAAGTGTTTCCGGCGGCAGCGTCAGCGGACTTTGCACGGCGTCCTCCAACTGGCCGAGCGCCTGCTGCGCCTTGAGCAACGCGTCGAGCCGGTTTTGCGCTCCGATGGCATATTCGGCTTCAGCGTTGGCCACCGTCAAAGGTTCGACCTCGCCGGCCTGGGCCCGGGCGCGGACGGAGTTCAATTGTTTCTGCAAATCACCCAGCAGCGCTTGCGCCGTCGCCGACTTCTGCAACGCGGCGTCGTAACCGGCGAGCGCGCTGTCAATTTCGCCGATGGCGGCGGATTGCATGGTGAGAAAATGCGCGGCGGCTTCAGCGCGTTTCGCCTTCGCCTCGGCCACCGGACCTTGATTGTGGTTGAGGATGGGCAGGTCCAGCGTCACGCCCAGCGACCATTTGTTGTCCGTTTGATCCAGCTCATAACCGGGGCCGAGGTGAAGGTCGGGATATTGCCTGGCGATTTCGAGTTGGAGCGCGGACTGGCTGGCGGCGTATTCGGCC